>CAIXZV010000053.1 GCA_903924005.1 uncultured Chloroflexota bacterium
AGCGGGACGGGCCCGTAGTCGGCCATCTGGTGGACAACCGGGGTGAGCGGGATGTACGCGCCGGCCATCTCGGCCAGGAGCGGAGCCCACACGCCGCAGGCGATGATGACGTACTCGGCCTCGATGACGCCGCGGTTGGTGGTGACGGACTTGATGCGGCCGTCCTCCACGCCCATGGCGGTGACTTCGGTCATCGCGAAGGAGGTCAGGGCGCCCATCGCCTCCGCCTTCTCGCGGCAGAGCGTGCCGAACTGGAGCGAGTCGCAGACGCCAACTTCAGGCGTGTAGAAGCCGCCAACGAGGATCTCCTCGTTGATGAACGGGACCAGCTCCTTGATCTCCGCAGGGGTGACCATGCGCGAGTCGATACCCCAGTTCTTGCTGGAGTCAACCTTGCGCTTGAGCTCGTTGAGGCGCTCCTGCGAGCGGGCAACCTCAAGGCCGCCGCACATCGTGTAGACGTCCCAGTCCTGGTACTGGCGCGCGGACTCAAGCGTGAGCTCCGCCATCTCCTTGTTGTGATCCGCCAGATACAGGAAGTTAGACGCGTGGCCAGTGGAGCCACCCGGATTGGGGAGCGGGCCCTTGTCGATCTGGACGATGTCCTTCCAGCCAAGGTTGGCCAGGTGGTACGCGATGCTGTTGCCGACGATGCCGGCCCCGATGATCACGACCTTCGCGCTGGACGGGAAGCTGGCCATGGACACTGCTCCTGTGCGGTGGCTGGGGATCGGCTGGTGGTCCGGCGGGGGTCCCGGCCTGCCGCGCCCAGTGCGTGGCAGCCGGGCTGGACGCCGCGGCGATCCATGAATGCTAACTGTTGACAATTAACCGTGTCAACGCCATTCTTGCGCTCGCCACCCCGGCCGGGTTGTCAGTTCCCCGCGGCCGTCTGGGGGCGCAGCGGGCCGGAGGCCTGACGGTGCAGCTCGACCACAAGCAAGTCTGGGAGACGATCGCGGATCGCCTGCGTGAGGACATCCTTGACGGGCACCTGCCCGCCGGGACACGCCTCGTGGAGGCGGACCTCGCATCGCGCTTCGGGGTGTCCCGCGGACCCATCCGGGATGCGCTGGCAGATCTGTCGCGATCCGGGCTGGCTGTGGACTTGCCGCGGCGCGGCACCTCTGTTGCGAGCCTGCGCGAGGATGACCTGGCTGAGGTGTACGAGGTTCGCCGGGCGCTCGAGGAGGGCGCGGTCCGCATGGCGATCGCCCGAGCCACCGCCGAAGACCTGGCCGAGATGGACCGGCTCCTCAATGCCACGGAGGCGGCCTACCACGCAGGTCCCCTGCCGGCGGCATGGGAGGCCGACATGGCGTTTCACCGGATCTACTGCCGGATGGCTGGGAACGGCCGGCTGCTGGCGCTGTTTGACAACCTCGCGTCGCAGACGGTGCTGCTGATGCGGACCGCCCTGACCGAGCACGCGTCGCTGGCCTGGACGCCGCCAGTCGAGGTGCATCGGCACATCGCGGACGCCATCAGGGCCTGTGACGTGGACGCTGCCGTTCGCGCCGTGGCGGCCCACTATCAGTACACCGAGGACCGGCTGGCGGGGACGGCCAAACCCGAGTAGGACCGCCGGGTCGGCCGCCGCCTCCTGGAGTGGTGATCCGATGAAGTCTTCATCGGCTTGCGCGTCCGATGCGGTGAACCTTGAACATCAGCCGGCGGCTTCACGATTCCGCGCGCCATGGTGGCGAAATGATGAAGTCTGCATCCGTGCACCACTGCCAGTGGTGATTGAGCCCTGAGGTGTCGGGGCGGGGCTCGGCCGGCGCAGCGGCGGGGCGCGTTCGGCCAAGCAGTCGCATACTCGGAGGGCGATGCGACTCGAGCTCACCAAGCGCGGCGACTATGCGGTACGCGCCATGCTGGCCCTCACCCGCGGATCCGGCAACGGGCTGCTGTCCGCGCGCAGGATCGCCGGCGCCATGGGCATCCCGGTCCGGTTTCTTCCCCAGGTGCTCGCCGATCTCCAGCGCGCAGGGCTTGTGGAGGCTGCGGCCGGGCGGAGTGGCGGCTACCGGCTCGCGCGCGACCCCAAGACCGTAAGCCTGCTGGAGGTCATCGAGGCGGTGGAGGGCGACACGCGTCGGCGCGCTTGCGTCCTGCGCGGCGTCCCCTGCGGCCAGGACGGCCACTGCGATGTGCACGACGTGTTTGCCGCGGGGCAGGACGCGCTCCGCAGCACGTTTGCGCAGGCGACGATGGCCGAGATGGCTGGCCCCGCAACTGCGGCAGCGCTGGCAATCACGCTGGAGCCGGGCGCCGCCAACTCGTAGCGCCCTTGACGACCGGCCGATCTGGCGCGCAGGCTTCGCTGCGTCGTCAAAGAGGGGAACCAGCCAATGATCCAGTCGCTTCCCGTCGTTCGCCGCATCGGCGCCACCGTGCTGTTGGCAGGCGCCACGCTCGCGTACTGGGCGATGATCAACGGCCTCCTCAGCCTGCGTACCGAGCAACTCGAGGTGCTGGCGCTGCTCGCGGGCTTTGACGCCATCGCCATCGTGGCCCTGTGGCTGCGGCCCGGGAGCCACCGTGTACGGACGATCCTTGCCTGGTATGCCCTGGGCCGTTTCGGCCTGTCCGTCATGATGTTCAACCTGCCCAGCGCCATCCTCTATGGCTTCGCCGGGTTCTTGGTCGCAACGGCACCGCGTCGGCCAATCCGCGGCCCGGCCACCACGAGACACGAGTTCACGGCGGCAAGTGCGGGCTGGATTGGCGCGATGACGCCGCTCAACGCCTCACGCAGCTGGGCGGGCGCGCTCGCCTCCGGGCAGCGGGGCTGCGCGGTCTGCGGCCGTGGCCAGGAGGATCGGCTGCACTGGCCGGCTGAGGCGCAAGGGTAGACGCTGGGTTAGACGCAGGGGTGGGCGTCCGGCTTCGAGCCTAGCGGCGTTGGCCCAGGCGGATGGCGGACCACGCGAGCCCGGCGGCCGACACAACCGATACCGCCACCAGCAGCGCGCCAACCGCGGTGAGCCCGGAGATGCCGGCTGGCCAGCCGATTGCCACGCACGCCGTCCCGACGTTGAGCGCCAGGACGCGTGGCCGCGCCAAACTCCCAAGCACGAGGCGCTGGCGCGCGTGATCCACGGGCGTTCCCGGGCCAATCGACGGCAGCAGGTGCGTCCACGAACCCACCAGCACTTGCACCGCCCAGCCAACGGCGAGCGGCGCGGCCACCAGCGGTGAGGACCAGGCCCGGTCGTCGCCGATGAGGCCGATGGCGCGTGCCAGCACAAGCGCGGATGCCAGGCTCACACCCACGGCGAACCATGCGACACCCGCCAGCAGGCTCGCTGACGCCATCAAGTGCCAGTCTGCATCGGAGGTCCAGGTGCCGCGCGCGGCGAGAACGCGCCGTGCCTCCACCACCAGGGCGCCGGCGCCCACAAGTGCCACGATGGCTCCGCCGCCACCGAGGTCAACCCAACCGGTGGTGGCCCCCACAACCACGAGCGGTGCAGCAATCGCCGTGGCCAGGACGGCCAGCACGGCGCTCGCTCGCGGCACGATCCGGGTGCCAAGGACCGTGGGGAGGAAGTGCAGCAGCGTCGCCATGATGACCAGCGACACGAAGCCCAGCAGGTTGGTCCAGGCATGGGCCACCCGCAAGGGCATCAGCCGTTCAAGCGCCGGCATCCAGTTCGCCGCCACCGCAATGCCAATCGTGCCGCCGATGCCAACGTTGATCAGGGCCAGCATGTAGCCGAGGGTGACGATCGGCCGACGGATCATCAGCCCAGTCCGACCGCCCAACCAGATGGCCAGCGCGGTCACTGCAATCCCCGCGAGATAGACGACGCCGCCGGCGATGGGCGCTGCGGTGAACGTCGGCGCCAGACCGCGGACAGCCACGAGACCGGCGCCAAGTGCAACCAGCCCCACGGCCGTGCGACGGACACGCGGCGGGGCTGGCTTCCCGGCGGCCAGTGCCGCAACGAAGAAGGGCATGACGCCGGCGATCGCCGTTGACGCGCCGCCGGTCAGGGCCAGATGCAGCGGCAGCCAGGGCAGCGCGCCAGGAGCGCCGGTCGCGCCCATTGCCAGCGCCACCGCAGCACCGGCTGCCGCGACAAGGTAGACGGCCGCGATAACGATCGACACCACCACGATTCGGCGGTCATCGATACGGCTGGGACCGGGCGAGAACGGATGGCCACCGGGCTTCGTTTTGGCCAATCGGGGCTGCAGCAACATGCCGCTTGTCACCTTTACAAACATCTACTAACTTACTGATAGTTATAGCGCGTCCCGACAGATCGGCCAGTGAAGACCGGTCCGGGGCGAAAGCCCGGGCGGGGCACTCCCGGGCAAGAAAGGGTCTTGAGATGCATCGATCCGCCCGACTGCTTGCCGCCGTTGCGGTGATCACCCTGGCGACGGGCGCATGTGCGTCCAATGGTCGCCCGGCTTGGTCGTTCGCCGCTCCGCAGGCGGTACCCGCCGTGGCTGCCGCGTCGGCCCCAGCAGCATCGGCCGCTCCGGCGCAGGCCTCCCCCGCTGCCACTGCCGCGCCCATGGCGATGCCCACCGCTGCACCGGCTGCGGCTGCTCCAAAGGCCGATCCCAACGCCCCTGCGTACATCCTCCGGGACGCCACCGCGCCCGCCGTCCTCACCGGCACCGAGCACGACATCGACCTTCCAATCATCGAGAAGGACATCACGGTCGCCGCAGGTTTCGTCGTACACGCGTGGACCTTTGGCGGCACCGTCCCGGGCCCAGTCATCCGCGTCCACCTTGGCGACATCGTGCACGTGCACATCACCAACCAAGGCTCCATGAGCCACACGATGGACTTCCATGCCAGCCAGACGGCGATGAACCACCAGATGGTGGAGATCAAGCCGGGCGCAACCTTCACGTACACCTTCACGGCTGCGTACGCCGGCGTCTGGATGTACCACTGCGGCATGGCCCCAGCGCTGCTCCACATCGCCAACGGCATGTTCGGCATGGTCATTGTGGAGCCGAAGGGCGGGCTGGCCAAGGTGGACAACGAGATCGCGCTGGTCCAGAGCGAGTGGTACTTGGGCGCCCAGGGCCAGCCTGCCGACTACGCCAAGGCCAACCAGACCGCGCCCGCCCCGGACTTCGTCGTCTTCAACGGCATCGCCAACCAGTACAAGGACAACCCCATCCCCGTGAAGACCGGTGGACGGACGCGCATCTTCGTCCTGAACGCGGGCCCCAACGAGGACAGCTCGTTCCACGTGGTTGGCACAATCTTCGACACAGTCATCAAGGAGGGCATCGAGCTGCGGCGCGGCAACGCCGGCGGCTGGGGTTCTCAGGCAGTGGACCTCGCACCGGCGCAGAGCACGATCATCGAGCTCACGCCCACCGAGGACGGGATGTTCCCCTTCGTTACCCATGCGTTCAACTTCGTGACGCACGGGGCGATCGGCATCCTGATGGCCGGCGACGGCAACCCGCTGAACTGAGGCTGCCTCTCCAAACCAGCGCCGGCGGCTGCCACCCCGGGTGGTCGCCGGCGCTTTCACCGCCGCAGCGCGTCAGGGATCTCGGGCTCGGGTCCGCGCCAGCGCGACACCTCCTCGGTCATGAGCCTCCCGAAGTGGTTGAGGAAGTGCGCGCCGTGGTCTTCCAGGACATCGCGCGCCCTGATCATCCCGGGATGGTCCGCCACCCGGACGGCAAGCACGGCGCGACCGTCGTCAAGCGCCCGCTCATACACCAGGAAGTCCGGCGTCTGGTCCATCGCCATGAACTGGACGCCGCGGATGAGGCGCCCCAGCACCGACGGCGGCGGCCCCAGTTTGCCCAGCCCTTCCCGGCCTGCCTCACCTTCCAGCAAGGCGACGCTCGCGGGGTCAAAACCAGCCTGGGCGAGGGCCGACACTGCCGCACCGGCCTGATCACGGTCATCGATGACGGCAAGGAGCCGCCCGGTGGGGTAGGTGATGTAACCGCGGGCACGCCCGCTTCGGTCCGCCACGCTAGATCACGCCGGCGGCGGTCATCGCGTCGATCTCGGTCTCGGCGTAGCCAAGCTCCGCGAGGATCTCACGTGAATGCTCGCCAAGGAGCGGCGGGGCGCTGCGGATTGACGCCGGCGTGGCGCCGAGACGGAACGGGATCCCCGCCTGCTTGAGCGCGCCAAGCACCGGGTGTTCAACCTCCACGGTCATGTCAAGCGCCTGCGCACCTGGCTGGGCAAACGCGGCGACGATGTCGTTGATGGGCCCGCAGGGGATCTCGGCCGCGTCAAGCGCGGTTAGCCAGTGAGCGGTTGGCTTGGCCCCGAGGGCATTGGCGAGCAGGGGGCGCAGCTCGGCGCGATGCTCAACACGGGCGCCGTTGGTGGCGAAGCGGGGGTCCGTGGCCAGCGCCGCTAGGCCCAGCGCCTCGCAGAACCGTGGCCACTGGCGCTCTGAGCCCACGGCCACGGCCAGTTCGCCGTCCGCCGTGCGGAACGTCTCGTACGGGACGATGTTCGGGTGCGCGTTCCCAAGGCGGCGCGGCGCCTTGCCGCTGACAAACGCGTTCTGCGCCTGGTTGACCAGCACGGCAAGCGTGGACGCCAGCAGCGACACGTCGATGCGCTGGCCTGGCGCGGTCTTGCGCTCCCTTCCAAGGAGGCCGGCCAAGATGCTCACCGCTCCGAAGAGCCCTGTGACCACATCGCTGATGGCCACGCCCACCTTGGTGGGGCCGCCACCCTCGGGGCCGCCCTCATCATCGCGGGCGCCGGTGATGGACATCAGCCCGCCGGTGGCCTGGACGATGAAGTCGTAGCCGGGCTTGGCGGCCTCTGGACCCTGCGTGCCAAAGCCGCTGATGGCGAGGTGAACGAGGTCCGGGTTGAGCTCCTTGAGCACGGCGTCGCCAAAGCCGAGACGGTCGAGCCCGCCAACGCGGAAGTTCTCAACAAACACATCTGCTTGCGCGATCAGCCGACGGAGGGCATCGCGGCCTTCAGGCGTCTTGATGTCCAGGCGGATGGAGCGCTTGTTGCGGTTGACCGACAGGTAGTACGCGGCCGTCCGCGTGCCGTCTTCCTCTGAACCCACCCAGGGCGGACCCCAGCCGCGCGTGCCGTCGCCCTCGGGCGGCTCCACCTTGATCACCTCGGCGCCAAGGTCTGCGAGGAGCATCGTGGCGTACGGCCCGGCAAGGATCGTGGAGCAGTCCGCAACGCGGATGCCGACGAGGGGGCCAGGCGCGGGCGCAAGTTGGGCGGGTTCGGCGTGGTGTGCCATGCGCCGATGGTAGCCCGGTCGCCAGACGCCGTGAGTCCGGCCCTGACGCAGCCGGCGGTGCCTCATGCACGACTCCCCGCCCGATTCCACCGGCGGTTCCGGCCTCGAACCACGCTGGCCGGCGTACGCCCTGAGTCAGGCGTGGTTCACGGGCGGCGGCATAGCCACTGCCGCGGCGCTACGCCTCGGGCGTTGTGATGTCCACCACCGAAGCGCCCGTCACGGCGATCAGATCGGCAGGCGCCAGATGCACGTTGACGCCGCGCGCGCCGCCGCCGATGGCGACGACCGGGAGCGACGCCGCGGCGGCATCGATGATCACCGGCCACGCCCGCCGTGCCCCAAACGGGGTGATCGCTCCGCGCTCGTAGCCGGTCTCGGCCTTGGCCTCATCGGCATCGGGCAGCGTCATGCGCTTGGCGCCCAGATGCTCGCGCAGCTTTGGCCAGTCAAACCGGCGGCCACCGGGGACCAGGATAAAGAGGTAGTCATCGGCTGCGCGTCGCACAAGGATGGAGCGCAGCAAAGACCCCAGCGGCACACCCTGGAGTTCGGCGCTCTCCTGCGCGCTGTGCGCGATCTCCGTGCGGACCACCCGGAACGGGACGGCGGCGGCTTCAAGCACGGCGATCGCCGGTGTAGCCGGGGTGGACGGGGTGCCGGGGACGTCGGACGGGTCGCTCATCGGCGCAGCGTACGCCACCGCGTTAGCATGCCGCCCATGACCGACTCAACGTCCCCCACCGCCGCCCACGTCCCCACCCTCATGACCACCCACGCCCACCCCGATGACGAGACCATCGGCACGGGCGGGACGATGGCGCAGGCCGTCCGCGACGGACGCCGCGTCGTGCTGGTCACGTGCACGCGCGGGGAGCAGGGCGACATCGTGGTGCCGTCCATGGACACCGCCGAGAACCATCGCCGACTGGGCGAGATCCGCGCCGCCGAGCTTGAGGCCGCCATGGCCGCGCTGGGCGTGACCGAGTGGGACAACCTGGGCTATCGCGACTCGGACATGATGGGCCGCCCCGGCAACCGCGACCCGCGGACGTTCTGGCAGGCCGATGTTGACGAGGCCATCGGGCGGATGACCTGGATGGTGCGCCGCTTCCGGCCGGATGTCATGACCACGTACAACGACTTTGGCGGGTACGGCCACCCGGACCACATCCGCACCAACGTGGTGGCCGTTGGCGCCTTTGCGCGCGCTGGCGATCCGGCGTGGTACCCGGAGCAGCTTGCGCCCGAACACGGCGGGTCCGGCGCGCCGGCTGCCGAGGGCGGGCTGGCCCCTTGGACGCCGGCCAAGCTGTACGAGCAGGCTATCCCCGCGTCCGTGCGGCGCGAACTCCAGGCGAGGATGGAGGCGATGGGCGAGCGGACCTTCTGGTCACCGCCCGAGAACGCCACGCCTGAGCAGATGGCCGAGTTTGAGGGCTACATGGCGCGCATGCTGGTCCCCGACGAGGCCATCACCTGCTGGGTGGACATCGCCGACGCGCTTGACCAGCGCTGGGACGCGTTCAAGGCGCACGTGACGCAGATCTCCGACGCAAACCCGTTTGTCCGTTTTGGCCGCGACGCGTGGCGCGATTTCTGGTCCCGCGAGGCGTACGTTCGCCGCGAGACGCGCGTGCCGGCGCCTGACCACGAGACGGACCTGTTTGCGGGGCTGCTTGGCCGCGAGCCCGGGCCGTACGGCTGGGGCTGAACCCGGGCGACGGCCGGGCCTCACGGGGCGGGCGATCGGTGCCACCGATCGATTTCAGGTGCGAAGCACCCAAGTGATCGGTCGCACCGATCAATTCGCCGGGTTCAGGGTTGCCTGAGGCGCGAAAGCTGTCGATTTGATCGGCGGCACCGATCAGTCGCGCCCGTGCCACACGAAATCGATCGGTGGCACCGATCACTCGGCTGGGGATGGTCAGGGGGACGCGGAGCAGGCAGCCTTACCGTCTTGGACCGCCTTGCCCATCGCCATGATCCCGCCGAGTACCGCAGTGTAGTCGGCGTCTGGGACGCTGCCCCCCGACGGAGGTGCGCTGACGACCTCGGCGATCGCGTCACGGAAGCCCGTCAGTTGGAGGAGGTAGGTGGCGAGCGGCTCCCTGAGGCAGTCGCTCGGCTCCGCGGCCAGGAGCACTTCGCGGGTCGTGGTCGCCTTGGCGAGCCAGCCGTTGAGCCGCTCAAGATCTTGGGCAGGCGACGCCGAGGCGATTGGCTCGACCGCCGCGGACTGCAGCACGTCAAGCAATGACTGCATCTGCGCCAGGATTTCGCCGTCGGCGGTGAGAGCGGCTGCCGCTGAGCTCGCCGGGTTGGTTGAGGGCGTGCCACTCACCGCGGGTACCGTCGCCCCACCACACGTAGCCAACGCGATGCACAACCCCAGGGCGAGCGCAACGATCGAGGCGCGACGACTTGTATCGAGTGCCACTCGCCGAACCCCACGTGCGCTCCGTGACGCCCCCCCCCAGCGGACGGCGTTCCGGTCCGTCGGATCATTCCCGGGGCGACGCAGGTCGGTCAAGTCCCACAGTGGTGTCCCGATGAAGACTTCATCGGCTCGCCACCCTGATGCCGCGAAACGCGTCCGACGGGGCCCAACTTCATGATTTGCGGCGCAGGCGGCGCGCAATCGTGCAGTCTCCATCCATGCGCGCGCCACAGAGGTGGGGCGGCCGGGCGGCTTGAAGTGGCCCAGTGATCGGTGCCGCCGATCGATTCCCCGCATCGAGGCCTCAAGTGATCGGTTGCACCGATCAATTCGCCGGGTTCACGGTTGCCTGAGGCGCGAAAGCTGTCGGTTTGATCGGTGGTACCGATCAGTCCCGGCTGTGCAACGCGAAATCGATCGGTCGCACCGATCGCGGGGGCCGGCAATCGCCCCGCGCCACGGGCAGGGCGAAAAAGAACGCCCCGTCCGGGCGGGCGGACGGGGCGTAGGGGGATATGAGGGAAAATGGCGGACCCGACCGGATTCGAACCGGCGGTCTCCAGCGTGACAGGCTGGCATGTTAGGCCGCTACACCACGGGTCCGCGCGGTGCGGGATGATAGCAGGACTCCCGCCCCGCCCGCCACAGGGCCCCAGCCGCGCTATGCTCGCCCGGCCATGCCACCCACCATGCCGACACCCCAGATCGACCTCCGGTCCGACACCGTCACCCACCCCACCGACGCGATGCGCGCCGCGATGGCCACAGCGCCCGTGGGCGACGACGTCTTTGGCGACGACCCCACGGTCAACGCCCTGGAGGCCCGCGCAGCCCATCTGCTTGGCAAGGAGGCCGGGCTCTTCGTCACCAGCGGCACGATGGGCAACCTCGTCTCGCTCATGGCGCACCTGCCGAGAGGCCACGAGGCCATCGCCGGCGCCACCACGCACACCGTCATGGACGAGGCGGGTGGCCACGCCGTGGTTGTGGGCGCCACGATCCGCAATCTGGCCGAACGGCCGGACGGCACGATGGATCTCGACGAGATTGCCGACGCTTGGCGTGACCCGCAGGACCTCCATGAGCCCATCACCGGTCTGATCGTCCTCGAGAACACCCACGCCCACACGGGCGGACGGCCGCTGAGCCTGGCCTACACGGAGCAGGTGGCGAAGATCGCCCATGACCGCGGCGTGCCGCTCCACGTGGACGGCGCGCGGTTCTTCAACGCCACCACCGCGCTTGGCCTCACGCCGCGTGAGCTGGCCGCCCCGGCCGACACCGTGACGTTCTGCCTGTCAAAGGGCTTGTCGGCGCCGATTGGCTCGCTTGTCGTCGGTGACAAGGCGTTCATCGCCAGGGCGCGTCGCGCGCGCAAGCTGCTGGGAGGCGGTATGCGCCAGGTTGGCGTGCTGGCGGCGGCGGGGCTGGTCGCGCTGTCGGACGGCCCGGACGGAACGATCAGCCGCCTCGCCGACGACCACGCCAACGCGCGGCTCCTCGCCGAGGGTCTGGCCCGCCTTGATGGTGTCCGCTCCCCGGGCGGCATCGCCCAGCCCGAGGGCGAGCTGCTTGACCCCACCCGCGCCGTCACCAACTTCGTCCTGTTCCGCGTGACCCGCGACCGCTCCGCGTTCCTGGCGGCGATGGAGGCGCGCGGCGTGCTCCTGGTCCCCTATGCGCACGGATCCATCCGCGCCGTGACGCACCTGGGCGTGACCCCCGCCGAAGTGGAGCGCGTGGTGGCAGCCGCCGCCGAGTCGCTCCGGGTGACTGCCTGAGCCAACGGGAGATCTCATGACCGAACTGCTTCCGGGCGTTGTCCTGCCCCGCCCGTCCCGCGCGGCCGACGCCGGTCCGCTGGACGACACCTTCTACAACCTTGTGGAGGACCGCTTCCGCCGGGGCGTCCACCACAACCCGGTGCTGGCAACCTGGCTTGGCATCCCCACCGAGAACGGCCGTCTTGGCGACCCGGGTCGTGACGCGATGGAGCAGGAGATCGCCGACGAGCGGACGCACCTCGCAGCCATCGAGGCGATCGATCCTGGCCTGCTGTCCAAGGCCGTCAGATTTGAGCGCGAGCTAGAGCTCCACAACGTCCGCCAGGGGCTGTTTGAGGCGGCGGAGATCCGCCAATGGGAGCGCCGGCCGGCCGCCGCGGACCTGCTGGGCGATTCCGTGTTCCTTCTGTTCGCCCGGGGAGCATCGCCGCTTGCGCAGCGTCTGGAGTGGATCGGCGAGCGCCTCGCGGCCACACCCGCGTATCTAGCGGCCTCGCGCTCTCGACTGGTGGGCGCGCCAGTGACGATCTGGCACGAGACCGAACTGCGCAGCGCGCAGGAGATGCCGGGCCTGTTCGCGGAGGTCCGTGCGGCGGCGGACGGGGTTCTGGATGCCCCGGCGCTTCGCCGTCTGGATGCGTCGATCGCCGCCGCCTCCACCGCGCTCGAGGGCTGGGCCGGG
>CAIXZV010000054.1 GCA_903924005.1 uncultured Chloroflexota bacterium
CGCCACGATGCGCGCTGCGCCGGGCGTGGGTCTGGCCGCGCCCCAGTTGGGCGAGGCGAAGCGTGCCTGCGTCATCGAGGTCAGCGACCGGCTGTACGAGCTGGTCAACCCGGTGATCGTCCGGGCCGACGGCGAGGATCGCGATCTGGAGGGGTGTCTGTCCATCCCGGGCTACGCCGCCTACGTCACTCGCAAGGAGAAGGTCTGGGTTGTGGCCCAGAACCGCGTGGGCAAGAAGTTCAAGGTGGCAGGGTCCGGGCTCCTCGGTCGCGCGCTCCAGCACGAACTGGACCATCTCGACGGCAAGCTCTATATCGACTACCTGGACTCGATGGACGAGTTGATCGCCACCGGCGGCGACGACGACGAAGAGGGCGATGCTGCCGGTGATGTTGAGGCGCCGCGCCGCCGCAGGGCCGCGAAGGCCCTGGCGTGACGGCGGGACCGGCGGGCGCTCGCGTCCGGACGGTCTACCTGGGCAGCGGCTCCTTTGGCCTTCCGGCACTCCGCCAGCTTGCCGCGCACCCGCGCATTCACCTTGTGGGCGTCGTGACGGCGCCCGCGCGACCCGTTGGGCGGCATCACGTGCTGACTGGCACGCCCGTCGCCTTGTTGGCAGCCGAGCTTGGCATCCCGACGGTGCTGACGCCGGAGCGGCTGCGCGCGCCGGAGGCGATTGCCGAGGTCCTGGCGCTGGAGCCTGCCCTGGCGGTCCTCGCTGACTACGGGCAGATCGTGCCGCCTGCGCTGCTGGACCTTCTGCACGGGGCGCTCAACCTGCACCCGTCGCTGCTGCCCCGATGGCGCGGCGCCTCGCCCATACCAGCCACGATCGCGGCGGGCGATGCCGAAACGGCCGTCACGCTGATGCGGATGGACGCGGGGCTCGACACCGGGCCGCTCGTGGCGCAGGAGCCCGTGGCGCTAGACGGTGGCGAGACGGCGCCCGCCCTTGAGGAGCGGCTGGCCGAGCTGGCGGCCAACCTGCTGGACCGCTCGCTGGGTCCCTGGCTGGACGGCGCGCTGCCGGCCGTTCCGCAGTCGTCGGACGGCGTGATCCTCACACGACAGCTGCGCCGCGAGGACGGGCTGCTTGACCCGGCGCGAACGGCCGCGGAGCTGGAGCGCCTGGTCCGCGCCTACCAGCCTTGGCCGTCAACCTATCTGGAACTGGACGGCGAGCGCCTTGTGATCACCACCGCGCGCGTTGCGCCTGCGCAGCCTACCGATGTGCCCGGCCGTCTCGTCCACGAGGGCGACCTGCCTGCGCTTGCGACCGCCGACGGACGTTTGGCGCTCCTGGCTGTGACGCCGCCGGGGAAGCGCCCGATGCCCGGCGCCGACTGGCTGCGGGGTCAACGGAGCCGCTGACCGCCGCCGCGCCGGGGCTCGCCGTCACAGGAGGTGTGCGCAGCGCGCGCCAGCCGGCCCAGCTGGTCGGGATAGAGATGAGCCCGGCGAGGGCCCACGCGAGCGGTGTTGGCAGCACAAAGGCGAACATCAGCAGCGAGAGTCCGGAGACTGCGGCGTACGTGCCGATGAGGAGGGCCCACGGACCGCCGCGCAGCACCCACACTGCAATCCCCACGCTTCCCACCAGCGCAAACGCCAACGTGGCGGGCGACGTCACGTCCGGTACCAGCAGCGGCAGCATCCGGATGACCAGCCCGGCGGCCAGCAGGTTGCGCCATGCAAGCTTGCCGTGGCCAAGCGTCATCGGGTGCCTCCTTGGGGCATCGGGTGCCCGTCGCAGGAGTGTACGGACTCGCGGTGGCCCCAATACGCTGCCCGTGCCAGAATCGGCGCAATGACC
>CAIXZV010000055.1 GCA_903924005.1 uncultured Chloroflexota bacterium
CGCACACGCCGGCGAGTACGCCGCCCAGCGCCTGCTGCGGCAGATCGTCGGCGAGCGCTACAGCGCAGCGAAGGTCGTGTCGATCCGCCTGGTCAAGGATCGGCGCTTCTCCGTGGAGATCTAGGGCTTCGGCTGCTCGCGGCGGAGGAGGGGAGCTAGTCCCGTAAATGCGGATGGCCCGGAACACCGGGCACCCCCTTGTAAGCGCGAGTGAAGCCCGTGGGCCTACCGTGTGACATGCCCGCCCAGACCGTGACGCCACGCGAGGAGACGCGGGTGCTATCATTGCTATCACGAGGTGATGCATTGAGCCAGCTGGTGGTACGTGACATCGACGCTGAGGTTGTCCGTGCGCTCAAGCGCCGGGCGGCACGGCATGGCCGTTCGGCAGAGGCGGAGCATCGCGAGATCCTCAAGGCCGCCCTGCGCAGGGACCTTGAGCTGGGCTCGTTCAAGGCGATGCTGGCGTCGATGCCCGACGTGGGGGCGGACGAAGACTTCGCCATCCCGCGGGACATGCCCCGCCAGATCCCGTGACCTGGCTCGTCGACACGAACATCCTCTCGGAGCTCCGAAAAGGCGAGCGCGCCGACGCTGGCACGCGGGCCTGGTTCGAGAGCGCTGCCGACGACGAGGTCTACACCTCCGTGCTCGTCCTTGGTGAACTCCGGCGGGGGATCGAGTCGCTGCGCCGGCGTGATCGTTCATCAGCGCTTGCGCTTGAGCAATGGCTGGAGCGACTCCAGGACTCCTTCGCCGAACGCGTGCTGCCTGTCAGCACCGAGATTGCCGACCGCTGGGGCGTGATCAACGTCCCGGATTCGGTGCCCACGGTTGATGGTCTGCTGGCAGCCACGGCCCTCGTCCACGACATGGTGCTGGTCACGCGCAACACGAGGGATGTGGAGCGGACGGGCGTGCGCTTCCTGGACCCGAGCGTCGGCTAGTCGTGATCCGCATATCCGCCCTGTAGGCACGCCACTGCGCTGGAGGGCCTAGCGGGCTACCCGGCGGACGTACTGCTCGCTGAGCCTCTGACTCGCCAAGTACCTGCGCTCCGCGACCACGGCCGCTCTCGAGTCGAGCGCGGATGTTGCGACGGCCGAGCCTCGCCCGCCGTGCCGTCGACGATTACGACGGGCATAGCACTCGCCGACCTCCTGGGTCGGGCGCTGGCCGTCTTCCACGCTTAGAATAGACATAACTCACCTTATCGGAAGTGATGTAGGGGAGTTCTTGACGCTCCTGACGGCCCTGGGGACGACGCGGGCATGACCGGCGTGATGAGCTCGAGCGACGGGAAGTACGTTCGGTAACGGCGCGGATCGCGAGTCAGCAGCCGGTGGCCGGCGACCGCGGCATGAGCGCGACCGAGGGCGAGGGCCAACCCCGCGGAGGTCAACGAGGACCTGTGTGGGCTATCTGTTGCGCTCCCACGGATCGCCGTGGCTGGGCGCCAGCAGCTCGTCAGTGGTCATGGTGGTTGCGCCGCGCTTCGCCTGGCTCGGCTGCTGCTTCTTGAGGACGATGACGCCGTCGTCGAGAAGGACGAACTCGACATACGTGTTCGGCAGCAGGCCGGACTTCTCGCGAATGTCCTTGGGGATGGTCACCCTGCCGCTGGTTGTGGCGCGCATCTGTCGCCTCCTATGGGATTGCGCCGAGTGTGGTGCTGTCCCACCGCCGGAGTCAACCAGCGGGGGAGCCTCCCCCACCGCGCGCCTACTGTCCGGACGCATCCTCGAGCGGCCAGGACGCGGCATCGTCGCCAGTGGGCAGACCGTCCGCGTCAAGCACCAGCAGCAGCGACGGGCCACCATCGGCTGCGAGCATCCGCCAGCGCGAGTCCGACGTGTGCGCGATGCGCCAGGTGGCCTCGCGAACGGTGAGCCCCGGGCCAATCTCCACGGCCCGTATGGTCCGGCCCTCCCCTACCCCGGCAACGGCCGCCGGACCTGCGGCAGCCACGGCTGCGGTGATTGGCGACGCCGCCGCAAACAGCGCGTGCGCAGGCGACCACGGGAGCGAGAGATGCTCCACGCCGGCGGGGCGGACGATGTTGCCGTGCAGCCGAACCGGCGAGCCCGCCGGATGCAGCGTGAGCAGCCCCGCAGCGGTACTCAACTCCAGCCGCCCCAAGGCGCCGGAAGGGTTGGTCTCGACCAGCAGCACCTCGGCCAGATGTCCATCGGCCCCGGTGACGGCTGCCCGCCAGCGGCGTCCGCGGCTGCCTTCGGCCAACGTCCACGCCAGGCGCCTGCCGCCCGGGAGCGTGACAGCGCCAGCCCGGCGCAGATGACTCGCGTTGCTCATCGGTCTTCCCGAGCCCTTAGTCGACGGTCTCGGCCAGCGACTCGGCCCAGCGTGCGGCGACGGCGCGCAGCTCGCCAGCCATCGACGGCGCCATCCGGCCACGGACCCGGACGCTCTGGGGCAGGTACTCCAGATCAACGGTGCCCCGCTCTCGGACACGCGCAAGCAGCTCGCCCGCGGCGTACGGGACCGAGACGTCCACGTCCTCCCATAGTGAGGCGAGGAGCGCAGCAATCTCGGCCCGCAGCGTGTCCATGCCAAACCCGGTGGCGGCGGACACCAGCACCGTGCCCGAGACGGCCGGGGCGGGTCGGGAGCCGTCCGCACCCGGATACAGCAGGTCCGCCTTGTTGAACGCCGTGAGCCGCGGCTTGGCTCCGGCGCCAAGGTCGTCAAGCACGGTCTGCACGGTGGCGCGGTGCTCTGCGGCGTGCGGATCGGCAGCGTCAACCACCTCGATCAGCACATCGGCGCGCGTGACCTCCTCAAGCGTGGCGCGGAAGGCGTCCACCAGCTGGTGCGGGAGCTTGTGGATGAAGCCCACGGTGTCGGTGATGATGGCCGTCTGGCCGTCGCCCAGCTTCACCTGGCGCGACGTGGGGTCAAGGGTGGCAAAGAGCTTGTCCTCTGCCTTGGCCACCTCGGAGCCCACGAGCGTGTTGAGCAGCGTGGACTTGCCGGCGTTTGTGTAGCCCACGATGGCCACCGTTGAGAACAGGCGCCGATCTCGGCCGCGCGCGGCGGTCTGGCGCTGCTGGCGGACCGCCTCCACCCGCTCCTTCATCTTCTTGATGCGGTCGCGGATGAGCCGCCGGTCCGTCTCAAGCTGGGACTCGCCGGGTCCGCGGGTGCCGATGCCGCCACCGGTGCGCGAGAGGTGCGTCCACAGGCGCGTGAGGCGAGGCAGCTGGTACTCAAGCTGCGCCAGCTCCACCTGGAGGCGACCCTCATGTGTCTGCGCGTGGAGGGCAAAGATGTCCAGGATCAGGCGGGAGCGGTCAATGACCTTGACGCCCAGCAGCTGCTCGAGCGTCTTCTGCTGCGCAGGGCTGAGCTCGTCGTCGGCCACGAGGATGTCGAAGCCCGTCTCGGACTTGGCCTGGAGCAGCTCCTCGGCCTTGCCCTTGCCCACGTACCAGTTGGGGTCAACGTGGCGGCGGTTCTGCCATTCGGCGCCCACCACGTCCGCGCCTGCCGTGGCGGCGAGTGCCGCCAGCTCGGTGAGCGAGTCTTGCGCGCCCCAGCCCGGGTCATCGCCGGTGTCCACGGCGAGCAGGAACGCCTTCTCTGCAGGCGGCGCGATGTCGAAGGAGTCGGAGCGTGGGCTCATTGGAGCAAGGATAGCCCCTGACCTCGCCAGCCCCGGCGAGCGCAACTGCGGTAAG
>CAIXZV010000056.1 GCA_903924005.1 uncultured Chloroflexota bacterium
CCGAGTGATCGGTGGCGCCGATCGAAATGCACGTGTTGGGGCGTATTCCTGCCCTGTGGATGTCGGATTGATCGGTGGCACCGATCAGTGGGGCGGGGGAGTACTGGAATCGATCGGTGGCACCGATCACGGCGCCCGTGGCGGCGACACGGCAGCGTATTCCGGGTCAAGCCGCCACAATGCCGCAGCAGGGGAGACCCCGCAGTCTCCGCCGCCGATCGTCCCCTAGGAGGCGTGAAATGTCATTCCAGGCCTACCTCGACAACATCGAAGAGAAGACCGGCAAGACGCCGCGCGAGTTGATCGAGCTTGCCAAAGCGCGCGGCTACGACAAGCCGGGAACCAATGCCGGGGTGATCATCGACTGGCTCAAGGAAGACTTCGGGCTGGGTCGCGGACACGCGATGGCGCTGGTGACGGTGCTGAAGAGCGGCCCGAAGATTGACGCCAAGTTTGTCGGCAGTGAGGGCGTCCATCGAGACGCCGCGGACACCTTGTGGCTCGACGGAAAGGCAACCAACCCGGCGGGCCGCTGAGTCATCGCAGACTCAGTTAGGCTGGCTCCGTGCAGGGGCCGCGCGCCGTAACGCGACTTCGCGCACCGGGCTCCGCGCGGCGGTGGGCTCCCTGAGTTAGGGGTGACGCACAGGCTTGAGAGCAAGGCTGGGGAGTCCCAACGGTACGGTCCACGCCCCCGCGTGTATACTTTCCTGCAACACAGCGAGGCCGCCAACGAACGTGGGTGACCAACCCACGCTTTTTTGTGTCGAACCGCCCCGCAACCAGGGGGATGCCAAAGGAGGCGCAGATTGAGTCGTGATTTTGTCGCTGCCCTCCTTCAGCTCAATGCTGAAAAGCAGGTGCCACGCGAGGCCCTCGTCAGGGCGCTTGAGGACGGCATCCAGCAGGCCTACCGCCGCGTCGCCGGCCGTGAGGACATCTTCGTCCGCGTAGACACGGACAGCGGCCGCATTGATGTGTGGCGTGGCCGTCTCGCCGTGGACGAGGTGGATCCCGAGTGGGCGTCTGCGCAGATCTCGCTTGACGACGCCCGCGCAATCAAGCCGGACGTGCGGCTTGGCGAGGCGATCCTTGAGGAGCAGCTTGACGGCGACCACTTTGGCCGCATCGGCGCCCAGACCGCCAAGCAGATCATCCTGCAGCGCATCCGCGAGGTTGAGCGAGACCAGGTCTACGACCAGTTCGCCAGCCGCGAGGGTGAGCTGATGACCGGGACCGTGAGCCGTGTAGAGCCGCGCGCCCTGATCCTTGACGTGGGCAAAGGCGTAGAGGCGATCCTCGCCACCACCGAGCAGAGCCCCCTTGAGCACTACCGCATCGGCCAGCCGGTGAAGGCGTTTGTGCTGGAGGTCCGCCGCTCTGCGCGCGGGCCGCAGATCATGGTCAGCCGGACGCACAAGAACTTCCTTCGCAGGCTCTTTGAGCTTGAGGTGCCGGAGATCCACGCGGGCACCGTGGAGATCAAGTCCATCGCCCGAGAGGCCGGCAGCCGCTCCAAGGTGGCCGTCGCATCCCGCCAGGAGGGGCTTGACCCCGTGGGCGCCACGGTTGGCCAGCGCGGTGCGCGGGTCCAGGCCGTTGTGGCGGAGCTTGGCGGCGAGAAGATCGACGTCATCCCGTGGAACGACGACCCGTCGGTGTTCGTGGCCAACGCGCTGTCCCCGGCACAGGTGCTGGGCGTGGCGATTGACGAGGAGCACCGGATTGCCGCGGTCACGGTGCCTGAGCGCATGCTGTCGCTGGCCATCGGCCGCGAGGGGCAGAACGCACGGCTCGCCGCACGCCTGACGGGCTGGCGCATCGACATCCGCAGCGATCTGGCTGCAGCTGAGGCAGCCCGCGTGAAGGCCGCCGAAGCCGAGGCCGCGTTGGAGCCGGTTGCTGTCGAAGCAGAGGCCGCGCCCGCCGCCGAAGCAGAGGCCGCGCCCGCCGCCGAAGCAGAGGCCGCGTTGGAGCCGGTGGCTGAAGCCCCCGCCGCCGAGCCCGAGCCGACACCCGAACCGACCCCGGTGGCTGAAGCCCCGGCGGACGAGCCGACACCCGCTGCCCCGGCAAAGCGGACCCGTAAGAAGACCGGGGAGGTGTCGTCGTAGCCCCGGCGACGGCCGGTCGAACCCGGCCAGCTTCGCCGAGGCAGCTCCCCACCAGGAGCTGCGTCGCGTGCCGCACTGCGCGCGCGAAGCGCGACCTTGTGCGCGTCGTCCGAACCCCGGACGCTCGCGTCATCCTCGACCCCACGGGCCGGC
>CAIXZV010000057.1 GCA_903924005.1 uncultured Chloroflexota bacterium
CTGCTGCTGTACGCGACCGCATGGGCCACCGGCGACCCGCAACTCGCCTCCATGCATCTCGGCGACACCATCGGCTTGCCGTACGTGCACCGCCGCTGAAGGTCTCGGGACGCGAGAGGCTCAGAGACTCCAGGGCACCTGCCCGGGGCGGCGAAAGAAGCCAGAAGTAAGTGGCGCCGCGCCGTGTTTGCGCGCCCCTTGAGCGTGGGGCTGCCACGACGACCGGTTTGCGGCACAGTCGGCGCAATACGGCAGGACCGAAGACACGCAAGGGTCCCGATGTCGGTGCGGCTCCGGGCGGACCTCGTAGCCGACTTGTCGCCAGGCGTGAGTTGGCGGTTGACCCGCGCAGCTGATACAGGTATACAGGAAACATGAAAGCCACCATCGACATCCCGGACGCGCTGTACCGGCGCGTGAAGGCCCGCGCGGCCCTCGATGGACGCGCCGTCCGCGACGTGACCATCGAGCTCTACACGAATTGGGTTGGCGAGGAGCTCCCGCAGCTGGCAACCGCAGGCGACTCGGACAGCGGGGCGGAGTGGCTGGCTCGCTGGCAGGAGCTGGGCGACGAGCTCTTGAGCAGGGCGGTCGATACGCGGCCGGCGAGCGAGATCATCATTTCTGAGCGTCGCTGAGTGCTCACGCTCGACGCGTCGGTTCTGGTAGCGGCGGCGCTGCGGGACGAGGCTGCGCACGCGGTCTCGGCCGAGACGCTCCGGCTGATCACGGCCGCGGGGCTGGAAGTCCACCTGCCGGCGATCGCCCTTGTCGAGGTGACGGCCGCGGCGGCCCGGCGCACTGGCGATGGCGCGTTCGCCCGTCGCGTTGGCCAGGCGGCCCTGGCAATGCCCGGGCTGACCCTCCACGGACTGGATGCGGATGCTGCGCTGCGGGCGGCCACGATGGCGAGCAATCTGCACTTGCGCGCCGCGGACGCCGTCTACGTGGCAACCGCGCTCGCCGCAGGCTGTGTGCTCATCACGCTGGATGTCGAGGTTGTCGACCGCGCCGCGTCGGCGGTGCCCGTGTTCACGCCGTCGGACTGGCTGGCCAGCCGCGAGGCATAGCGCGAACAAGCTGGTACCGGAGGTGGGATTCGAACCCACAAGACCTTTCAGCCAGCGGTGTTTGAGACCGCCGCGTATACCGTTCCGCCACTCCGGCCAGAGCCCCAATCGTAGCCCAGCCGGGCCCCGGACCCACAGCGGCGGAACCACACGCGGCAGACTGGCGTCAGGACGGCGATGCACCCCCACCCCGTTGCCCGCCCCGACGCCCGTCGCGCTGATCAGGCCATCGCCCGATGCTAGACTCGGCCGGCTTCGCCATCGCCGCTGTTGTGCCAGGGAGGGTTGATCTCGTCGTGGAGGACTCGCGTCCGGCGAATCCCGCCGATGACCTTGTCCGGCGCCGGGACCAGATCCTGATTGAGCGGGCGCAGGCGGGCAGCCTGGACGCCTTCAACGACATCGTCACCTGCTACCAGGACCACCTGTTCTCGCTGGTGGCGCGCATGGTTCCCGATCCAGATCAGGCCAACGACGCGGTGCAGGAGGCCTTCTTCTCCGCGTATCGCAACCTGGCGGGCTTCCGGGGCGGCAGCGTCCGCTCCTGGCTGAGCCGCATCGCC
>CAIXZV010000058.1 GCA_903924005.1 uncultured Chloroflexota bacterium
GATTCGGCGTGCACAGCAGTTCGCGCGAGCCGTCGCCACCCGACACCCGGATGCGCAGGAACCCCTCGGCGATGCCGTTGTCAAACCAGTTGATCACCCGACGCGGCTCCACCCGTCCGGTCACCGGATCGAGGGACATCACCTCAACATCAAGGCGCTCCGTAACAATGCGACCGATCGACATCGTGGTGCCATCGGCGAGCATGACCGGCGCATCGTGGTGGAAGCACCCGAACATCACGCCGATCTTCTCGCGCAGCTGGTTGGTGAAGATCAGGGCAGTGTTGGAGCGGCTGACGGCGCCAGTGAGCTTGCGCAGCGCCTGGCTCATCAGGCGGGCCTGAATGCCCACGAAGCTGTCGCCCATCTCGCCCTCGATCTCCGCACGGGGCACAAGCGCCGCAACAGAGTCCACGACGACGATGTCCACGCCGCCGGAGCGAATGAGCGTCTCCGTGATCTCAAGCGCCTGCTCACCGGTGTCCGGCTGCGAGACGAGCAGCTCGTCCACGTTGACGCCGCAGGCGCGTGCATACGCGGGGTCAAGCGCATGCTCCACGTCGATGAATGCGGCAATCCCGCCGCGGCGCTGCGCCTCGGCGATGATGTGCTGGGCGAGGGTGGTCTTGCCGGAAGACTCCGGGCCGAACACCTCTGAGATCCGTCCGCGCGGAATACCGCCGACGCCCAGTGCGAGGTCCAGGGCGATGGACCCCGTGGGGATGGCGTCCACCTGCTGCCGCTCGGACGACCCGAGCTTCATGATGGACCCGCGCCCAAACTGCTTCTCGATTGCGAGGATGGCGGCATCCACCGCCCGTCCACGCTCCGCGGCGCTCTTCTCCGAGCGTGCTTCCAGATCCCGTCCCGACGTCATGGTTCCCTCGCTCCTGGCGGCATTGTTACTGCCGACGGAGCGGAGGACATCCGCTCTGCCGGTGGGTTAGCCCTGGTCGGACCCTTTGTCCGCCCGCGGCTTGCGCGCCTTCTTGATGAGCTCGGCCTGTGCCGGAGCCTCCGAAAGCGAGCTGAGCTTGGGTGCGGACGACTTGTCCTTGGGCTTCTTCTTGATTTCCTTGGCGGGGCGATCCCGAGATCCCATTGCGCGCCTCCACCGCTGATGACGGTACCGACATGTACTTCACGCTGGCTTTACGGCCACTTCACCGCCACTCATCCGGACCGCGCTTAGGCGCATTTCGGCGAGGTGATCGGGGAAGGTTCCGGCGCGCAGCGCGGCCCTGATTCCGGCCATGAAGTCTAGGGTGAAGGTCAGGTTGTGACAAGTTGCGAGGCGGTAGGCGAGCATCTCCTTCGCCCGGAAGAGATGACTCAGATACGCCCGCGAGAAGCGGCTGCACAGCGGACAGCGACAGCCCTCTTGCACAGGCCGGGGATCATCCCGGAACTGCTCGTTCCGCAAGTTGAGACGGCCGCCAGGCACCCAGAGCTGCCCGTTGCGGGCAACGCGTGCCGGCAGCACGGAGTCAAACATGTCCACGCCGCGGTGCACGGCCTCCAGGAGGTCCAGCGGCGAGCCGAGGCCCATCAGGTATCTGGGGCGCGGATCCCCCTCCAGGAAGGGGATCGTGGCGTCCAGCGTGTCGTTGCGCTGCTGCGGCGTCTCATCGCCCGCGAGCCCGCCGATGTTGATCCCGTCAAACGGCAGTGACGCGATGTAGCGCGCCGACTCCTCGCGCAGTTCTGGGTCCAGCCCGCCCTGAACAATGCCGAACAGCGCCTGGTCCGTCCGGTGGTGCGCCTCGAGGGACCGAAGAGCCCACAGGTGGGTCCTGCGCATCGCGTCTTCAACCACCTTTCGGGGCGAGCTGGGGAAGACCGGGTGGTCAAGCGCCACCGCGATGTCTGGCCCCAGCGCCTGCTGGACAGCGATTGAGTGCTCCGGCGTGAAGCGGTGCGTGGACCCGTCAAGGTGGCTCTTGAACGTCACGCCGCCGTCATCGATGACGCGCAGGTCCCCCAGCGACACAACCTGGAACCCGCCGGAGTCTGTGAGGATGGGCTTGTCCCACCCCATGAACTTGTGCAGGCCGCCGAGACGCTGGATCCGCTCATGTCCCGGGCGCAGGTACAGGTGGTACGTGTTGGCGAGGATGATCGTGGCGCCGGCCGCATCAATCTCGTCCGGGTGGAGCGTCTTGACGGTGGCGTTGGTGCCCACGGGCATGAACTGCGGCGTTTCAACGACACCGTGCGGCAGTTCCAGACGGCCGAGGCGCGCTCTGGTGCGCCCATCGGCGGGCGGCGGGACGATCACCTGGAAGCGGGCGGCGCCGGGCATGGGTCAGCGGCTCCGGAAGGGCAACGAGGCGATGTGGGCGCTCATTGTGGTGACGGGTTGTCCCAGAGACTGGCCACGTCTGGCTCAGCACGCCGCTGCGCCGGGATGTCAAACCCGAGCGAGGCGAGATGGGCGCGGGCGGCATCCGTTGCAACGCGGCCCTGCGGTGTCCGGTCCAGGAAGCCCAGCCGCAGCAGGAAGGGCTCGTAGACGTCCTCCACGGTCTCCACTTCCTCCGACAAGACCGCGGCGAGCGCCTGTACGCCAACGGGCCCTGACCCGAACTTCTGAATGATGGCGGCCAGCAGCTTGCGGTCCGTGGCGTCAAGCCCGAGATCATCAATGTCCAGCGTGCGCATCGCCTCTGTCACGGCCCGCATGTTGATCCGGCCGTCACCGTGGACTTCAGCGTGGTCCCGCACGCGGCGCACGAGGCGGTTGACGATACGCGGCGTGCCTCTGCCGCGGCGCGCGATCTGCGGCGCGGCATCCGCCGCCATCTCCACGCCCAGGATCCCGGCGGTCCGGCGGACGATGGAGGTCAGCTCCTCTTCCTCATAGAAGTCCAGCCGATACGTCATGCCGAAGCGGTCCCTGAGCGGTCCGCTGATCCGGCCCGCACGGGTGGTGGCCCCGACGACCGTGAAGGGCTTGAGCGACAGCCGCAGGCTGCGGGCGCTGGGACCCTTGCCGATCATCACGTCCAGCGCGAAATCCTCCATTGCCGGATAGAGGATCTCCTCCACGGCACGGTTGAGCCGGTGGATCTCATCAATGAACAGCACATCGTGCTCATCAAGCGACGTGAGGATGGCTGCGAGGTCCCCCGCCCGCTCGATTGCCGGACCGCTGGTATAGCGGACGTTGACCCCGAGTTCCCGGGCGATGATGGTTGCAAGCGTGGTCTTGCCCAGCCCTGGCGGGCCGTACAGGAGGACGTGGTCTGCCGCTTCGCCCCGCGCCTTGGCAGCCGCCAGCAGGACCGACAGGCTTGCCTTGACGTCCTTCTGGCCGATGTACTCAGCCAGGGTTCGAGGGCGCAGCGACCCCTCGGCCGCGGCCTCATCAGGATCCGTGGTCCCGGCGGTCAGCTGGCTCAGCGGGTCGTCGCTCATTCGCAGAAGTCTAACAGAGGAAGTCATCACTAGTACAGATGTTCTATATGGTGGGTGACAGCTGTATGGCACGGCGAGTGCGATCATGAGCGGCATGACTGAGCCGTTCACGATTGACCGCATGCTCTCGCTCCCCCGCCTGTCTGCCCTGCGCCTGAGCCCGGACGGCAGGCGCCTCGTGGTGGCCGTGGGGCGGGTTGCGCCCGATGGCAAGAAGATGTCGACATCGCTGTGGCAGGTGGACCCGAGCGGCAGCGCGCCCGCTCGACGGCTCACACGCTCGACGGCTGGCGAGGGCGCTTCGACGGCGTTTGTCGAGGATGGCTCCCTCCTCTTTACGTCGAGCCGCGCGGATCCGGACGCCAAGCCTGACAAGGACAGCAAGCCGCCGCATGCGCTGTGGCTGCTGCCAGCCGACGGCGGCGAGCCCCGGCTCCTCCTCGCACCAGAAGGCGGCGTGTCTGGTGTGGCGGCGGCACGTGATGTGCGCGTCCTCGCCATTGGTGCCTCGGTATTCCGTGGTGCTGGCGATCTGGCGGAGGACGCCCGACGCGGCGAGGCTCGCAAGGACGCCGGCGTGAACGCCCTGCTGTTTGAGGATTACCCCATCCGGCACTGGGACCACTACCTGGGACCGCGGGTGGAGCACGTGCTGACCGCGGCAATCCCTGATGGCGACACCGCCATCAAGCAGGCGCTTGACCTAGCCCCCGATGCAGCCGGAGTCACGTTTGAAGACGGTGGCTTCGACATCAGTGCCGACGGGTCCTTCATCGTGGCAGTGCGCAGGGTGCCAAACGGGATCCCCGAGACCTTTGACGACCTCGTGCTGTACGACACCGTCACCGGCGTGGCGCGCCAGCTGACACCTCGCAACGCGGCCTACAGCTCACCAGCCATCTCGCCCGACGGGCGGCTCGTCGCGGCTGTGCGCCTGTCCTGGCCAACGCCTGCCGATGCCGAGCAGGCCGCGCTGGTGCTGATCGACCTTGCCACAGGCGAGATCCGGACCCTGGCGGAGGACGTGGATCGGCGGCCTGAGCACCTGACCTGGGGCCCCGACGCAACGGTCCTGTACTTGACGGCTGACGACGAGGGCCACCACAACGCCTACCGCGTAGATCTGCCAAGCGGCGCTGTGACGCGCCTCACCGCCTCGGGGCACGTGAGCGACCTCTGTCCAGCCCCCGATGGATCCAGCGTCTACGCGCTTCGGGCCACGATGTCCAACCCGGCGAAGGTTGTGCGGTTTGACGCGCACGCCGCCGACCAGACGCCAGCAGAACTGCCCAACGGCATCGATGAGGGCGGGATTGCCGTTGCAAGCCGCGTGGAGCGCATCGGCATCACCGCCGATGACGGCACGCCCGTGGGCGCCTGGCTGGTCCTGCCCGAGGCGGCATCGTCTGCCTTCCCTGCCCCGCTGGTGGTGTTTGTCCACGGCGGGCCGCTGGGCAGTTGGAACGGCTGGCACTGGCGCTGGAACCCGCACGTCCTCGCCGCGCATGGCTTTGCAGTTGTCATGCCGGACCCGGCCCTGTCCACCGGCTACGGCCAGCACATGCTGGACCGCGGCTGGGGCCAGTGGGGCGGCACGCCCTACACCGATGTGATGGCCATCACGGACGCGGTGGTTGCCCGCCCGGACATTGACGCCACGCGCACCGCGCTCATGGGCGGCTCGTACGGCGGCTACATGGCCAACTGGGTGGCCGGCCAGACGGCCCGCTTCCGCGCCATCGTGACGCACGCGTCGCTCTGGGAGCTGGTGGGCTTCCACGGCACCACGGACCACGGCCCGTCATGGGAGCTCGAGATGGGCGATCCGTACACAGATGAGTCCGGCTACCGGCGGTACTCACCGCGCGAGAACCTGGCGGCGATGGCTGCGGCCAAGACCCCGATGCTGGTCATCCATGGCGAGCTGGACCACCGCGTGCCCATCAGCGAGGCGTTGATCCTCTGGACCGACATGCGCCGTATGGGGATCCCAGGGAAGTTCCTCTACTTCCCGGACGAGAACCACTGGATACTCAAGCCGCAGAACGCGCGCCTCTGGTACGGAACGGTGCTGTCGTTCCTTGACGAGCACCTCAACGCGACACCGTTTGAGCGCAATCCGCTGCTCTAACCCGGCGGGTCAGTCGCGGAGAAGGGTCCGAAGGGCCGCCTTGACGCGGTCCTCGAGCGTTGCGCCAACCGTGGGATCCGTGACGGCGAGGCGGGCTGCCTCGCGCGCCTCGCCCAGCGAATAGCCAAGCGCCTGGAGCGCGGCGACGACGTCGGAACCCGAGGCTGACGCGAACGCGGCCGACGATCCGGCGGCCACACCGGCTGCGGCCACCTTCTCCTTGAGCTCGAAGATGATCCGCTCGGCCAGCTTCTTGCCGATCCCAGGAATGGCAACGAGCATCGCCTGATCCTGCGCCATGATCGCCAGCTGCAGATCGGCGGTTGCCCTTGAGCCAACGATTGCCAGGGCCACCTTGGGCCCGACGCCTGTCACGGTGAGGAGCAGCGTGAAGAAGCCCAGCTCGTCCGAAGAGCGGAAGCCAAACAGGGCCTGCTGGTCCTCGCGGATCAGGTGGTAGGTGTGGAGCTTGAGACGGCCGCCTTGAGGTGCTGCGGCAAGGACGGCGGGCGCCGCGTACACGCGGTAGCCGATGCCGCCGGTCTCGATGACGAGCGAATCGGCAGCAATTGCGCCCACAACACCCTCAACCGAGGCAATCACGTGCGGGACTTCGGAGCCAGGGCGGCGTTCTCGCGGGCGATTGCCTCGCGCACGGCGCGCTCGTACGAGGATTCGCCGCGGGTGATGGGGTCAATGGCCGCGCGGTCCATGACCGCGGCGCGGGCGGTCCGCTCGCCGGAGCCCGGCCGTTCCGAGTTGGCCGTGGCAATGGCGCAGGCCAGGGCATCGGCGGTGTCGTCTGGCGTGGGCACGGCGTCCAGACCCAGGATCACGGCGACCATGCGGCCAACCTGCTCCTTGTCGGCGGCGCCATACCCGGTGACCGCAAGCTTGATCTCGTTGGGTGTGGCCTCCCGCACCGCGATTCCAGCCTGGGCGGCTGCCAGCAGCACGACACCGCGCGCCTGCCCTACGCCAAACGCCGTTTGGGCGTTGCGGGAGAAGAACAGCCGCTCCACGCCCATGATGTCCGGCTGGTGCGTGGCGATGACCTCGGTGATTGCCTCGTGGATGATCAGGAGGCGCTCAGGCAGGCTCTGGTCCGGACTTGTTGTGATGCACCCGAAGTCAACCGCCCGCAGGCGTGACCCATTGCGCTCGACAACGCCGTAGCCGAGGGCAGCGGTCCCGGGGTCAATCCCCAGGACAATCACCCCTCGAGCTCCTCCATGATCTCGTCAGTGAAGTCCGCGTTGCTGGTGACGCGCTGCACGTCTTCCAGATCCTCAAGCAAGTCGATCATCCGCAGCACCTTGCGCGCGTGGTTGAGGTCCACGGGCGTGGTCTGCTTGGCGACCAGGGCCTGCTCCGCCTCGTCAACCTTGATGCCGGCCGCATCAAGCGCGTTGCGGACGCTCTCAAGATCGCCAGGAGAGGTGTAGATCTCGATGGGATCCGAGTCTGTGTCCACATCCTCTGCGCCGGCATCGATGGCGGCGAGCGTCAGCTCATCAAGATCAACGCCCGTCGCGTCCACCGTGATCAGACCGCGCGGCTCAAACTGCCAGGCCACTGCGCCAGAGCCGGCAAGAGCCCCGCCGACCTTCGTGAAGATGGAGCGGACTTCCGCCGCGGTGCGGTTTCGATTGTCCGTGGCCGCCTCAACAACCACGGCGACGCCACCAGGGCCGTAGCCCTCGTAGACAATCTCCTCGTACTCCACGCCCTCGCCGCCACCGGTTGCCTTCTCGATGGCCCGCTTGATGTTGTCAAGCGGCATGTTGATCGCGCGGGCCTTGTCTACCGCAAGGCGCAGCCGGTAGTTGGCGTCCACGTCGCCGCCGCCTGCCCGCGCCGCAACCATGACCTCACGGGCGACCTTGGTGAACATGGCGCCGCGCTTGGCGTCATTGACGCCTTTCTGGCGTTTGATTGTTGACCACTTCGAATGTCCTGACATCGCGGCCGAGTATACCGACTATCATCGGCTCATCGGTCCGCAGGCTCGCCCTCCGCGTCCAGGGAGTGCCTTCAGGCCAGATCGGCAACTACGTAGAGCGCCCGCCGTCCCGCATCGTGGCCGGTCCTCCGGCACGTCGGCGGCCTGTAGCGAGAGGATTCGCGCGCGATGACGTTGAAGAGCCACGATCTCGCCCACATCAGGAGTGTTGTGCTCGCAGGCCACGCCGGCGCGGGCAAGACCACGCTCGCTGAGCAGGTCCTGTTCCGCGCAGGAGCCATCCCTCGCCTTGGCAAGGTGGACGATGGAAGCGCCCACTTGGACTACGAGCCCGAGGAGCAGAAGCGCCACCAGTCGCTGAGCCTTGCCGTTGGCACGTTTGAGCACGGCGAGCACGAAATCACGGTTGTTGATACCCCCGGCTACCCGGATTTCGTGGCCGAGATGATTGAGGGCTTTTACGCTGCCGATGCGGCGCTGTTCGTAATGGACGCGTCGGGCAAGGTTGAGGCCGGTCTCGAGAACGCCGTCAAAGTGGGCCGGTCCACGAAGACCGCAGCCTGCTTCGTGATCAACAAGTGCGATCGCGAGAACGCTGACCCGCTCCGCGCGCTTGACGACCTGCGGAGCCACTTCGGCAACCAGGTTGCCCCGCTCCACCTCGCCATTGGCGCCGCGGACACGTTCAGCGGGTATGTGGACCTCGTCCACCGCAAGGCCTACAAGTTTGAGGGCGGCAAAGAGGTCGAGATCCCCATCCCTGCCGACATGGCCGATGAAGTGGCCGTTCGCCGTGAGCAGCTGCTGGAGGCCGCGGCCGACGCAGACGACGACGTGGCGATGAAGTACCTCAACGAGGAGGAGATCACCGACGCGGAGCTGGATCTCTGCCTGCACAAGGGCGTCCGCGAATCGCACCTCGCGCCTGTCCTGGTGGCGTCGGCGGCCAAGGGCATCGGCCTGACCCCGCTCCTCGACGCGATCGTCCGCTATCTCCCCTCGCCTGAGGAGGAGGGCCCGTACGCGGCCAAGGACAAGGCCGGCAAGGACGTCGAGATCCCGGCATCAGCATCCGGCCCGCTGCTCGTGCGTGTCTTCAAGACGTCTGCGGACCCGTTTGTCGGGCGCCTCACGTATCTGCGCGTGCTGTCGGGGACGCTCAAGAGCACAGGCTCCGTGGTGAACACCACGCGCGGTGAGGATGAGCGCATCGGGCAGCTGCTCTACCTCCACGGCAAGGAGCAGGAGCCGGCAGCCGAACTCCGCGCCGGAGAGATCGGCGCTGTCGCCAAGCTTGGCGTGACCGAGACGGGCGACACGCTCTCGACACGCGATGCGAACCTGAAGCTCGATGACATGGCGTTTCCTGAGCCGATGCTTCAGGTTGCAATTGACCCGCTGTCGAAGGGTGACCTGGACAAGATGGGTCCTGCGCTCCAGCGCATGCTTGAGGAAGAGCCCACGGCGCGCGTTGAGCGCAGCGACACCGGCGAGCAGATCCTGCGCGCCATCGGCGAGGCGCATGTGACGGTCATTTGCGACCGGCTCAAGCGCAAGTTTGGCGCGGCCATCGTGACGCGCACGCCCACGGTCCCCTATCGCGAAACCATCCGCGGCAAGACCCAGGCGCACGGTCGCTACAAGAAGCAGACCGGTGGCCACGGAATGTTTGGCGACTGCTGGATTGAACTCGAGCCAAACCCTGCCAAGGGTGTCGAGTTTGCCGAGAAGGTCGTTGGCGGCTCGGTTCCGCGGAACTTCTTCCCCGGTATCGAGAAGGGCGTTCGAGAGACCGCCGCTGAGGGAGTGCTGGCCGGGTTCCCGCTGATTGACTTCAAGGCGACGCTGTACGACGGATCATTCCACCCGGTGGACTCCAACGAGCTCTCGTTCAAGATCGCCGCGTCCATGGCGCTCAAGGACGGCGTGCTGCAGGCCAAGCCTGTGCTGCTGGAGCCGATCATGACGGTGCACATCCGGGTCCCGGAGCAGTACATGGGCGAGGTCAACCGTGACCTCAACGGGCGGCGCGGCCGCGTGCTCGGCCTGGACACCGCGGACGGGATGCAGATCATCTCGGCGCATGTGCCGCAGGCGGAGCTGTTCTCGTACGCAACGGAGCTGCGCTCGCTGACTGGCGGCCGCGGCACCTTCAGCGCCGAGCTTGACCACTACGAGGATGTGCCCTCGCTGATTGCGGACAAGATCATCGACGCGCACAAGAAGAAGGACCACGGCGAGGGGCACTGATCCCGCGTCCCCCTGCAACCTCAGAACGGCGCCGGGCAACCGGCGCCGTTTCGATTCCGGCGGGACCAGGCTCAGGCTTCGGGTTGCGCGAGGCGGGCGCTGATCTCCGCGATGGTGACGCGGCCTTCGTAGAGCGCCTTGCCAACGATGGCGCCCGCGCAGCCCAAAGCACGCGCGGCGACGACGTCATCGGCGCTAGCGATGCCGCCGCTGGCGATGATCCTGCCCAAGCGCAGGCTGACAAGCTTGTCGAGCACCGTGAGGTCCGGTCCGCCGAGGGTGCCGTCACGGTCGATCGCGGTGACCTCGAAGGTGTGGACGCCAACGGCCGCCAGCATTCGAACGGCGTCAGCCGCCGGGAGCCCCGCGGAGCCTGTCCGCCAGCCCTCGCCAAGCGCGAGGCCGTCCCGGATGTCAATCGAGACCGCGACTCGGTCCGCGCCATGCAACCGCACAACCTCTGCGGCAAACGCCGGGTCCCGCAGAGCGGCGGTGCCAACGGCAGTGCGCGCAACGCCCGCATCAATAGCGCGCGCGACGTCATCTGCCTTGCGGAGGCCGCCGCCAAGTTCCACCTTTGCCCGCCCCGCCACGGCCTCTGCGATCCGCCGGACAACCTCCAACTGCACGGGGCTCCCCTGGCGGGCGCCGTCGAGGTCCACCACGTGGAGCCAGGTGGCGCCCGCTGCCGCGAACGCGACGGCCACGGCCACGGGATCCAACCCGTAGACGGTTGCTTGCGCGAAGTCCCCCTGGCGCAGACGAACAACGTGGCCGCCCACAAGGTCAATCGCCGGCAGCAGCTCGAACTCTGGGTCGGTTGGCTTCGGCGGCCGTGAGCGTATTAGCACGCTACTATGTTAGCATGACAGCAAGATGCCACGACTGACGGGTCCTGGTGGCAGCTTCTGGTATGAGGAGGACCACCAAAGGTGGCAACGGACTGGCAGACGCCCGACGCGGACGCGCTCATCGCAGCCTTGCTGCTGCTGAACACGCCTGAGGACGCACGGCGTTTCCTGCGCGATCTCTGCACCATCGGCGAACTCCATGACATGGCCCAGCGCTGGGCTGTTGCACGCCTGCTTGACGAGGGCATGCACTACGCGGAGATCTCGCGTCGGACCGGTGCCAGCACGGCAACCATCACGCGCATTGCGTCATGGCTGAACCACGGCGAAGGCGGCTACAGGATGATGCTGGACAGGTGGCGGTCATCCCGCACCTCGCTTCCCTACCCTGAGGGCAACGAGGCGTGAGGGAGCGTCTGCGTCTGGCCGTTCCAAACAAGGGACGCCTTGTCGAGCCCACGCTGTCGCTGCTGCACGCGTCGGGGCTTGTCTTTGAGGAACACGACCGCACCCTGGTGGCGCGCGTCATGAACCACCCGCTCGACATCCTCTTTGTCAGAACGGGCGACGTGGTGGAGTTTGTTGCCGACGGTGTGGCGGACGCCGGGATCACCGGGGCCGACGTCCTCGCCGAGGCTGGCCGCGAGCTGTCCGTCCTGGCGCGCCTCGGCTACGGCCGCTGCCGGCTCGCAGCCGCCGTCCCCTCAGACTCGCCCATCAACACAATCAGCGGCCTGAATGGCTTGCGCGTCGCCACATCGCACCCGGGGGTGGCACGGCGGTACTTCGCTGATCAGGGTCTGACCGTCGAGGTGGTCCCGCTGTCCGGCGCCGTTGAGGTTGCACCGCGTCTCGGGCTGGCGGATGCCATCGTGGACCTCGTGTCCACCGGCAGCACCCTTGCCATGAACGGCCTGCGCGCAATCGGCGACATCCTGGCCTCCGAGGCGGTCCTCGTGGCAGATCCGCACGCCGTTGGTGAGCGCGCAGCGGAGCTCGACAGCATCGTGACGATGCTTGGCTCTGTGATTGCCGCGCGGGATCGCAAGTACCTGATGATGAACGCGCCAGCCGATCACCTCGCAGAGCTCAGCGCCCTGCTGCCGGGTCTGGAGTCGCCGTCGGTGATCCCGCTCGCCCACGCGGGCATGATCGCTATTCATGCAGTGGTTGGCGCAGACGAGGTCTGGGGCCTCCTGCCGAGGCTGAAGGCCGCAGGCGCCAGCGGCATCCTTGTTCTCCCCATTGAGAAGATCCTGCCCTGATGAGTCCAACTGCTGTGACATTCACCACCCCGAACCAGCCCGCGTCCTACTCGTGGGAGGCCACCGACGAGGGCGTCGCGGCCCGCTACGCCTTGCCCATCGAGCAGGTTGTCAGGTTTGACCTGAACACCTCCCCCACCCCGCCCGCGGCCCTCGCCGAGATGCTTGCGGCCGGCCAATGGGAGACCGTGCTGTCCGAGTACCCGCCGGGCGACTACCGCAAGCTCGCGGAGGCGGCCGCGGCTCGGTACGGCGTTGCGCCGTCGGAGGTGGTGCCGGGCGCCGGCGCCGACGAGATCCTGGACCTGTGCGCCAAGGCCTTCCTGCCCTTTGGCGGCCGCGCCGTGATCCCGGTGCCCAGCTACGCGATGTATCGCGTGGACACCGAGCAGCGCGGCGCCACGGCCGTGCTTGTGCCGAGGCTCCCGGCGGACCAGGGGTTCGCGATGGACGTCCCAGCCGTGCGCGCCGCCGCCCGTGACGCGTCCCTCGTGTGGCTGTGCAACCCGAACAACCCCACCGGCGCCGAGGAGCCCGAAGGCGCAATTGAGGCGCTGCTGGCAGGGATTGCCGCTGACGCTGCGGACGATGGGCGCGAACCCGCGTGGGTGATCGTGGATGAGGCGTACGCGGAGTTCACCGGCCGGTCGGTGGTCCCGCTTCGTGTTCGCTTCCCAAACCTTGTTGTGGTGCGCACCGTGTCCAAGGCGTACGCGCTTGCAGGTCTACGGGTTGGCTTTGCCGTCGCGACGCCCGCCACCATCGACCGCATCGCCCTCTACCGCCCGCCAGGCTCCATCGGCACCATCTCCGTGACGGTGGTGGAGCGGATGCTTCGGGAGCCCGAGGCGATGTTGGCCAACGTGGCGCGGGTTGAGGCGGAGCGTCCGCGGCTGATCGCGGCCCTTGGCGCTGCTGGCTTTCGGGCGTATCCGTCGGTGACCTGCTTTGTGCTGGTGGACATGGGCTCAACGGATCTGGCTGCCGCTGGCGCCGAGTTCCTGATGCGCCGCGGCATCGTGCCGCGCACCTTCCCGCAGGGGCATCTGGCGGCCCACTGCCTGCGCCTCACGGTGCGTGCGCCCGGAGAGAATGACCGTCTCCTTCAGGCGATGACCGCATTTGCGGGCGGTGCCGCATGACCGTGGCGTTGGGCTCGCTTGAGGTTCTCAATCGCGACATCCGGTCGGTCCGCGTTCGACGCGTGACGCGGGAGACGTCCATCGAGATCGCCCTTGTCCTTGATGGCACAGGGGTGGCCAAGATCGCCACCGGGATTGGCTTCTATGACCACCTGCTGGGCTCTCTGGCCCATCACGGCCTCTTTGATCTTGAGATTGCCGCCACCGGCGACCTCGATGTTGACGAGCACCACACGGTGGAAGACGTGGCCCTGGTGCTTGGCGCCGCGTTTGCTGAGGCATTGGGCGACCGGGCGGGTATCCGCCGCTTTGGCGAATCCACGGTGCCGATGGATGAGTCGATTGCGACGGCCGTGTTGGACATCGGGGGTCGGCCGTACGCGGTGATCGACCTCCCGTTCGCCGGCGAGCGCGCCGGGGCGCTGCCGCTGCGCCTCGCGGAGCATGCGCTGGAGTCCTTCGCCCGGACCGCCGGGGCCACGCTCAACATGCGCGGGCAGGGACGGCAGGACCACCACCTCGCCGAGGCGGCCTTCAAGGCGCTCGGCCGCGCTCTGCGGGTTGCCTGCGAGCCGGACCCGCGCCGCAGTGGCGTGGCGTCAACCAAGGGCGCCCTCGGGTGACCGCAGCGGGTGCCGAGCTGGTGCGCGTTGCGGTGGTGGATTACGGGGCGGGCAACCTTGTGTCGATCGAGCAGGCGCTGGCCGTTTCCGGCGCATCGGTCCGACGCGTCTTGAAGCCAGTCGATATCGGTGATGCCGAACTGCTTGTCGTGCCGGGTGTAGGGGCCGCGGCGCCCGCAATGGATCGGTTGCGGGAGGCGGGCCTGGTTGAGCCGATCATCGAGTGGATCACGGCAGACCGGCCCTTCCTGGGCATCTGCCTGGGGATGCAGCTGCTGTTCGAGGGCAGCGACGAAGACCAGGCGATGGCGCTTGGCGTCCTCGCCGGCCGCTGTATCCGTCTGGACGACGCCCCAACGCTGCCGCACACCGGGTGGAACCAGGTGGAGCTGCTGCGGGATCACCCGGCGTTTGACGGGATTGCGCCGGCGTCGGACTTCTACTTTGTGCACTCGTATGTCGGTCAACCTGGCGATGACGCCGTGGTCCTTGCCGAAACCGCTCACGGGCGGCCGTTCCCCTCGGCTGTGGCGCGCGGCCGTCTGCTGGGCGTTCAGTTCCACCCGGAGCGCTCCGGCAGCGATGGCCTTCGACTGCTGGCCAATGTTGTGGTTGCGGCCGGGGCTGCCTGATGCTTCGCCGACGCGTCATCCCGTGTCTCGACGTGGCTAATGGCCGAGTGGTCAAGGGCACCCGCTTTGTGAACCTGCAGGATCAGGGCGACCCGCCCGCACTGGCCGAGCGCTATGCGGCCGAAGGTGCGGACGAGATTGTCTTCCTTGACATCAGCGCCGCACCCGAGGGCCGCGGCACGTTGCTGGACGTCGTGGAGCGCACCGCGCGCAGGGCGTTCATTCCCCTGACCGTGGGCGGCGGCGTGGGCAGCGTGGAGGACATGCGCGACGTGCTGCGGGCGGGCGCGGACAAGGTCAGCCTCAACACGCGCGCCGTCGCAGATCCTGCGCTCATCAGCCGCTGCGCCGCACGGTTTGGCAGCCAGGCGGTTGTCGTCGCCATCGATGCGCGACTCGCCGGCGTCACCGCCGATCGGCCCTCGGGCTACGAGTTGGTGGTCAAGGGCGGACGCGACGCTGTTGCTCTTGACGCAGTTGCATGGGCGGTCCAGGC
>CAIXZV010000059.1 GCA_903924005.1 uncultured Chloroflexota bacterium
CTCGGTTGCCTTCGGCTACCAGCTCGACAAGTACGAGCTTGTGTACAGCCAGGGTTCGGGCGTCCTCGCAGGTGTCGCCTACGCCGATGCGCACGCCCGCTTCATGGCCTACGACGTGCTCACGTTCCTCTCAGGGATTGCCGGTGCGCTCCTTGTGGGCGGCGCGTTCACGCGCTGGATGTGGCCGCTGGGGCTGGTGGTCGGCGTCTGGTTTGCGGCATCGGTGGTCTTGGGCGGCATCTACCCGGACCTCGTCCAGCGCTTCAGCGTGGACCCGGACCGGTACGGGCAGGAGACCCCGTACATCGCCAACAACATCACCATGACGCGGCTTGCCTACGGGATTGAGAGTTGGACCACGCAGCCCTACGCGGGTAGCGCCACGCTCTCGGCCACGGACATCGCCGCCGAGGCGGACACGTTTGCCAACGCGCGTCTGTGGGATTACCGCCCGCTCCAGACCACGCTGGACAACCTCCAGACCATCAAGCAGTACTACAACTTCACCGACGTTGACACAGACCGATACGCCATCAACGGCAAGCTGCGCCAGGTCATGCTGTCGGGCCGCGAGTTGGCGATTGACAAGAACTCCGAAGCCACCGGCTGGGTCAACCAGCGGATCAGCTACACGCACGGCATCGGCGTCGCCATGGTGCCCGTCAACGAGGTGACCCCGGAGGGTCAGCCGCGGCTTTGGGTCCGCGACCTGCCGCCGGTGTCCTCCAATGGCGCCCCCGCCGTCACCGAGCCGCGTCTCTACTTTGGCGAAGCCGACGACCACTACGTGGTGGTGCGGGCGCGCCAGGCCGAATTCGACTACCCGGGCGGCGGCGCCGACGGCGCCGACAGCACCACCAACTGGACCGGCAACACCGGGATCACGCTGAACTCCACGCTCCAGCGGCTGCTCTTCGCGGTGCGGTTCAAGGATCTGGACATGCTGATCTCCAACCAGATCACCGCCGACAGCCAGCTGCTCTTCCACCGGACGCTGTCGCAGCGCCTTGGTCTGATCGCGCCGTTCCTGCGGTACGACAAGGACCCGTACCTTGTCGTGGACGGCAGCGGGCGGTTGGTCTACGTCCAGGACGCCTACACCGTGTCCAACCGCTTCCCGGGCTCCACGCCGTTCAGCACGGGCGATCTGGGCTCCACCTCTGGTCTGGCTGACACGGATCTCAACTACATCCGCAACAGCGTGAAGATCACGATGGATGCGTATGACGGGACGATGCGCTTCTACGTGTCCGACCCGACGGATCCCATCATCCGCGCATGGGAGGGCGTCTTCCCGGCGCTCTTCCAGCCCCTGACCGATCTGCCCACCGGGCTGGCAGCCCACCTCCGCGTCCCGGAGGAGCTGTTCAACGTCCAGACGCGGATCTACGGCCAGTACCACGTCACCCAGACGCTGACGTTCTTCAACAACAACGACCGCTGGACGGTGCCGGCCGCCACGACCAACGAGCAGAGCCTTCCGTCGGAGGCCTACTACACGGTGATGCGCATGCCCGGTGAGTCGGCGGCTGAGTTCCTGCTCCTCCAGCCGATGATTGCGGCCAGCCGGCCCAACATGATGGCCTGGGTGGCGGCGCGCAACGACACGCCCAACTACGGGACGGTGCGGGTCTACCAGTTCCCCTCAGACACGACGGTCTTCGGTCCGGCGCAGATTGAGGCCCGGATTGACCAGAACCCCACCATCAGCGCGCAGATCACGTTGTGGAACACGAGCGGCAGCTCCGTCAAGCGGGGCAACCTGATCGTGATCCCCGTGGGCAACTCGCTGCTGTACCTGCAGCCGGTGTACCTGCAGAGCACGTCCGCGGCGTTCCCGGAGTTCCAGAAGATCGTCGTGGCCAGCCCCACCACCGTGGTCTGGGGCAGCACGCTCAAAGAGGCGCTTGACGCGCTGCTGGCGGCCAACGCAAACAACGGCGGCGGCACACCCACGCCGGGTCCGGGACCAACACCCACACCGGGCCCGGGAGCCACGGCCACACCTGGGCCAGGGCCGACGGCCACACCCGGGACCTCACCGGCGCCTGGCGACCTGCCCGGTGACGTGAATGGGCTGGTGGCCTACGCCAATGCGCACTTTGAGGCCGCACAGACTGCCCTGCACAACAGCGACTTCGCCACGTACGGGGCGGAGATGAACAAGGTGCAGGCGGCGCTAGCGAAGCTGGCCCAGCTCACCGGCGTGGCCGGCGCTTCCGCCAACCCGTGACGGCGAGGGCGGGATCGTCCCGCCTCCTGCCGTGGCGGCGAGCCATCTCGGCCGCCGTTGTTGTTGCGTTGGTTCGGCCCATCGGCTGGGTGGTAGCGCTTGGCGGGTTCCTCGCTGGCGGCGGACTACTGCTGGCGGCGTGGCCCATCGTTGCGCTGCCCACGCCTTCGGGTCTGCAGAACCTGCTCGCGGTGCCTGTGAGCACGCTCGTCTTCGGCTCGCCATCGGCGGACCTCATCGCGCTCATGGCGGGCATCGCCGGGGCCATCGCCCTGCTGGTGGTGCTTGGGCTCACCCTGGGTGCATGGACGGAACGCCGACTTGTGCTGGACGCGGCCGCAACCGCCGCCGAGGAGGGCTACACGGCCGGGCCAGTTGATGCCGCCACCGCGCCTGGCTTCGGGCGGGTTGCGCTGCTGCGCTTCACCTCGCTGGTCCCGCCTGTGGTTGTGGCAGCGGCCATCTGGCCCACGCTCTACGACGTCACGTATCGCGAGCTGATCCTCCCCGAAGACCTTGCCACGCCGCTCCCCATCCGCGTGATCGCAAGGTTGCCGGTGCCGTTGCTTGTGCTTGGGCTGACGTGGCTGGCGGCCGATACCGCCGCAGCAGCCGGCGTCCGGCGCCTCGTGCTGGAGCGGCGTCGTCTGGTGGTGGCCTGGGCACTCGGCTGGACGGACCTCATCCGGAGGCCGCTTCGGCTGCTGGTGCTCGCCCTGCTGGGCGTCGTTGCACAGGCGATCGCCTTTGCGCCGGGGCTGACGGCTGCGGCCATCGGCTGGGGGATGCTCCGGCAAACGCTCGAAGACGGTCGCGATCTGTGGCTGCAGATGGTGATGACGGCCACGTGGGTGGCGATCTGGCTAGCGGCACTGGCGCTCGCCTCGGTGGGGGCGGCCTTCCGCTCGTCGCTGAGCACGCTTGCGTTGCTTCCCGCTGCGGGCGTCGTCACGGTTGCGGAGGCTGACTCGTCCCGTTGACCCTGCCGATCCACCGGCGGGACCCTGTTACACTCGCCACGCCCTGAGCCGGGCGCCCACACGGCTGTTGGAGGCCGCTTCTTACCGCATGCAAGACATCCTCAACACGATCGGCGGGTTTATCGGCGGGATCCTGTCGAACCCCATCGTGCAGCTCGGGTTCCAATTCCTGCTCCTCTACGGCGTCATCGTCTGGCTGGCGGCGTCGTACTGGGCGTACCGCGACATGCAGGTCCGCAGCGACAACCCCGTCCTGCCGTATCTCGCCGCCGCGCTCATCGTCCTGTTCACCCCGGTCCTGTTCCTCTTCGGCGTGCTGATCTACCGGATCGTGCGGCCGCCGGAGAAGATTGCCGAGGTCTACGAGCGCAACCTTGCCGAGGAGGCGCTGCTGGCCGAGGTGGAGGCAATCCACACCTGCCCGGGCTGCCACCGCCGCATCCACGACGAGTGGATCATCTGCCCAACCTGCCGAACGCGGCTCAACCGCGTCTGCCCCACCTGCTCGCGTCTGGTTGGCCTTGACTGGTCGCTCTGCGCCTGGTGCGGCCGCGATTTCGAGCGCGTTGACCGGCCGGCCTTTGAGCCTGCCGCCGGTGTGCCCAGTCGGCCGTCTGCCAGCAAGCCGGCCGTGTCGGCGCCGTCGGCTCCCGCGCCGGCCTCGTCCGCTTCTGCGCCCCTGTGGGGCCAGGGGCAATCGGCGCCCGCCGCCAAGCCGCCGCGCGCGCCGGGTGCCAAGCCGGAGCCTTGAGCGACCCGACCGACAGCGGCTTGGACCCCGGGCCCGAGGCTGATGCTGAGCCTGTGGCCGACGCTCCGCGCGACACGGCCGCGCCATCCCAGGCCTTCGATGCCGACGGCCAGCCCGTCTTGACCCTGTTTGGTCTGAGCGGCCGAGCTGTCCCTGCGCTGTACCTCGTGGGCTGGATCGGTTCCGCGATGGGCGCCGGCCTGCTGGTGGTGTCGCTGATGGGCGCCGGCAACCCCGGCGCTCGTTGGATGCTGCTGTTTGGCCTGGTCATGGCGGCCATCGGGCTGTTCGCGGCCGTGGGCTCGCAGGCCGTGGAGCGCGGTCGGCGGCCGTCACTCGCCTATCGCGGGCCGTCGCCGGTGCTCACGTTCCTGGTTGCCGTGGTCCTGACGCTGCTGGCGCTGGTGATCATCCTGGCGCCGCTTTCTGCGTTTGGCGTCGACCCGGGATCGCCCGTGGGCACGCTGGTCTCTGTTGCGCTGACCGCGCTTGTCTATGTGGCCGTTGTGCGGCTGCTTGTCGTTGGCCCCGGCGCGTTCTCATGGGCTGACCTTGGACTTGGCGCCTCCGGCTCTGCGGCGGTTCGCGACCTGGCGGCCGGCGTTGCGCTGGGCATCCCGGTGCTCGTCGTGACCATCGGGCTCCAGATTTTGCTGGCAGCGCTTATCGCCCCGGTCCCGGCGATCCTGCCTGCGGCGGCCGGCACGGGTGGGCTGCTGCTGGACCTCGTTGCCGCGGTCCTCATTGCGCCCATCGGGGACGAACTGTTCTTCCGAGGCTTCGTGACCACGGCCTGGGCTCGAACGCTGGGGACGAACCCGGCGATCATCCGGGGCGCCGCCTTCTTCGCCTTCGCCCACATCCTGACGCTGCTCGCCACCGAGTTCGGCAACGGCGCGGCCACCGCGCTGTCGCAGTTCATCTCGCTGTTGCCGGTCGGGCTTGCGCTGGGCTGGGTGTTCCTGTCGCGCCGGTCGCTGTACGCGGCCATCGGGCTGCACGCCGTCGTGAACCTCGGGCTCCTGGTGTTGGCCAACGTCGCCAAGGGCTGAGTCGCTCCCGTCGTTGTGAGTCGCTCCCGTCGTTGTGAGTCGCCCCGCCAAGTTGTCCACAAAGTCCCCGCCAAGTGGCGCGTGAGTCTGCGATAAGCGGGCCTGCGTAATCTCCGTTGCGTTCCCGGGTCCGGACGGCGGGGGAAATCGGCGGGCTTCCGTTGTTCGGGCCCCGGGAACACCACTTGCGCCATTCCTCGGCCACCACGCCCCGCCCGCAACGGAGCGGCGAGCGATGCCAACCGGCGACGACCTTCCGGACCCCCTTGGGTCTCCCGATATTCCGGCGGCCCCGGCCCATCGCGGCCACTCCCGCTCCGTGCGCGAATTGCCCGCCGCTGAACGCCCCCGGGAGCGCCTCGCGGCCCGAGGACCGTCGGGTCTGTCTGCCGCGGAGCTGATCGCCGTGGTCTGGGGCACGGGCTCCGGCGGGCGGACCGCCGTGGATCTGGCGGAGGACGCGTTGGCGCGTCACGCGAGCGTTGGCGCCCTGGCGAGGGCAAGTGACGTGGAGCTGTCGGCCATCCCAGGGATTGGCGCGGCAAAGGCGGCGAGGCTGGCGGCGGCGTTTGAGTTGGGTCGCCGGTCTGTGGCGGACTGGCCGACCGGGCGCTGGACCATCCGCTCCCCACGAGATGTCGCAGACCGGCTGATGGTGGAGATGAGCCGTCTGGAGCGCGAGGAGCTGCGCGTGCTCAGCCTCAACGCCAAGAACGTTGTCGTGCGCGCGTCAACCTGCTACGTGGGCAACGTCAGCGCCAGCCTCGTGCGGGTGGGCGAGCTGTTTCGCGACGCCGTGCGGCTGGATGCCAGCGGCGTCGTCCTGGTCCACAACCACCCTTCGGGCGACCCCACGCCGTCACCCGACGATCTGCACCTGACGGCCGAGGCGATTGCAGCAGGCCGCATCCTCGACGTGGACGTGCTGGATCACGTGGTGGTGGGCCACGACGGGTGGGTGAGCCTGCGGGACCGCGGCGTCACGTTTGACCGGCCTGGCGGCGCGCGCCAGGGGTCTTCGCGGGCGGCGTAAGCAGGCCCCTTGACCGCGCCCTTTCCGTGCAACAAAATTGGGGCATGAGTGGACGTCGTCATCCGGGCGATCATGCCGTCGGCGCGGCGCCACGGGATCAGCGACGAGCGGATCCGCGTGGCCATTCAAGCCTGCCCACAGGTGCTCTACTTGGACAACCCTGAGACCGGAGTGGACGACCTGGTGCTCCTCCTCGGTCCGGATAGCCACGCGGATCCGCTCGAGGTCGTGGGGCGAGAGCACGACGACGGCACGTTGACCGTCTTCCACGCGATGCCGGTGCGGCCGGCGTACACCGCGGCCTATGCGGCGATCAACGGAACCCGATGAAGCACGACAGCCTCTCCAGCGCGGACTACGAGCGACTCGCTGACGTCGCCGAGAAGGGCTTCGACCCTGGTGGGTTTCACACCGCTAGGCGTGGTCGACCCTCGCTCGGCGCATCGGGGACCTCTCCACTGCTCGCCACCCGTGTCTCGGCGCAGGTGCGCGACCGCGCGAGAGTCCGCGCCGCCGCGGAAGGTCGCACCATGAGCCAGGTCCTGCGGGACCTCGTCGAGGCGTACGCCAACGGTTCTGACGGAGAGCCGCGAAAGGCTCGACGCCGGCGCTAGCCAGCTCAGGTACGGCTAGCTGCGCCGGAACACCAGCACGACAGCCATGGCGATGACGAGAAGCATGGTTCCTACCGCGCGCTTTCGGTCGCCGAGCCTCCAGGCGTCCAGGCCCCGGCTGGCATACACAAGCGCGAGACCGCCCATGCCCGTGATCGCGGCGATTGTCATTGGGACCTTCACCGCATCGGCGATGGGTCCGCTCGTCGAGCCGGTGATGGCGACCTGCATGCCCACGGCAACATACAGCCCGCACGCGCCGAGGAAGAAGGCGATCCACCCGAGCACCTCGAGCCAGCTCGAATTCCCGAGGCTGTTGACGATTGTCAGCACGCCGATCCCGAGCGTGGCCGCAATGACTAGGACCACGATGATGGCGACTGCCAGCGCATCGACACCGCCGACGAAGAGGCCAGCTGCGGTAACGAGGCAGAGCACCGCCACCGCAGCTGAGCCTCGAACGGCGAAGCCAGGCGGTTCGTGCAATCGGGCCCAGAGCCAGCGCATGGCGCCAAGTATCGGGCCGGGGTCCTCAGGGGAAGGCAACGCGCGTGCCGATGCCGCGCGCGACGGCCCGGTCGTAGCAGAGGCCGCCCAGGGCCACGTCGTCCATTGCGATGCCCAGGTGCATGAGCACGCTCCGGGCGTCGGTGGGGACGGACAGGGTGCCCGCCACGATGTCCCCCAGCTCGCCCTGCGGCTCCGGGTAGCCTGCGAAGTTCTCGTGGAACGTGGAGCGGTACTGGCCCAGATCGTCCACCGTGTAGAGCGCGGCGCCCAGCGCGACGGACGGCGCCAGCGCATCGTCGTAGTCGAGCGGCAGGAAGACAGCGTTCGACGCAACACCGCCGCCGGTGAGGCGCGCGGCACCCATCGGCACCGTGACCGCGGTGACCACGACATCGGCTCCCTCAAGCGCGGCCTCAGGCGAGTCCGCGACAACTGCGCGGCGACCACCGGCTAGGGAAAGCAAGGCAGCCGTGGCGGCGGGCGCCCGGTCGTAAGCGCGGACCTCGGCTATCTCCGGATGGCCCGCAAGAATGGCCGAAAGGTTGCGCCGGCCCTGCACGCCGCAGCCCACGATGGCAAGCGTGGACACGTCACGCGGCAGCTGGCGCAGCGCCACGCCGCTGACGCCGGCCGTGCGGATCTCCGTGATCCAGCCGCCATCCATCAGCGCCATCGGCCGTCCGGTGGCCGCATCGGTGAGGATGAAGGCGCCATAGATGTACGGCAGGCCGATGGCCCGGTTGCTCTCGTAGCCCGCCACCCACTTGAGGCCAGCGCGGTCCGACCCGCCGATATACGCGGGCATCGCGTTGATAAACGACTCCGGCCTCGGGTGGATCGCGGGCTTGGGCGGGTTCTGCACCAGCCCAGCCGCCTTGTGACGGAACGCGTCCTCCAGGACGTCCACTACCGCCGTCCAGCCGATCTCAAGCGACTCGAGGTCGGAGCGGCCGAGGATCAGGATCTCGTCGGGCATCGGTATCTCTCGGGCGGGAGGAGCAGGCCCGGCGAGTATGGACTGCGGGCCGCCTGCTGGCCCGCCACGTTGCGACTGGTGCCGAGCGTAGCGCCGCCCAAACCATCCGCGATGCCTGAAGGTCCGGGGTGTCTCGTCGTTGCGGCGGTCTGGGCCGCGCCAGGGCCTGCCCGACCACCAAGGTGCGCAAACCACCTATCCTGTGCGAGCGACTCCGAACGTGACGGGTCGCTGCGTCCCACGAGTAGCGGGTTTGGGAGAGGGTGGAACTCCGCCTCGTCGTCCAGTCGCCCAGGCGACAACGCCGCGTCATCGGCCTCGAGATCCCATCGTCCTCGACGATCGGGCAGCTTGTCGATGCCGTCGCGGCCCATCTGGAGGACATCGCCGCCCCGGCCGAGGACTGGACTGCGCGAATCGAGCGCACCGGAGTCTTCCTGCGCCGGACAGACAGCTTCAGCGCATCGGGCATCCGGCAGGGCGACCTCGTCACCATTGGCCGGGCCGGGACGGCGGCTGTCGGCGCGGGTACGGAGAGCTCCGCACGTGCCACGTTGGCAGTCGTTGGCGGGCCAGACCTCGGACGCAGGTTTCGCCTGGCCCAGGGGCAGTATCGGATCGGGCGCGATCCGGGGGCCGAGATCGCGCTGTCGGACCCATCGGTTTCTACCAATCACGCCGTCCTTGAGGTCCGCCCGGATGGCGTGGCCTTGGCGGACCAGAACTCGCGCAACGGATCCTCGATCGAAGGCGTGGTGATCCGACCGGGCAAGGCGGTCCCTGTGCCAGCCGCCGCGGTGTTCCAGCTTGGCCGAACCCTGCTCCGCGTCGAGGACCTTGACGGAGCCGCGCGCAACGCACCCGTTGTGGACGGTCTCATCCCGTTCAATCGGCCGCCACGCCGGACTCGGCCATATCAGGCGCCGACCCTCTCGATTGCCGCGCCGCCGGCTGATCCCCCCAAGCAGCGGTTGCCGATGGCGGCGGCGCTCGTGCCGCTGCTCTTCGCTGGCCTCCTGCAGGTCACCAACATCGGCAACATGAGCTCGTCATCGTCAGGCGGCGGCGGGGCCTTGCTGCTGTTCGCGGTCCTAGGCCCGATCATGGCGGTGGCCTCATTCGTCGAGGATCGGCGCAGCGGCCGCAAGGACTTCGGCCGCGCTGCCGCTGAGTGGCGGGCGAAGCTCACCGCCATCGGCGCGATAGCGACGTCTTCGCGAGCCGAGGAAGTGCAGGCGCGCCGGGCGATGTCACCCGACACCGCGACGCTGCTGGACCGCGCCGCGCTCCGTGAACCCGGCCTGTGGGAGCGGCGCCCTGACGACCGCGATTTCCTGGCGCTCCGCGCAGGGATTGCGGACCAGCCCTCGCTCGTTGCCGTTGACCTTGCGGACGACGGCAGCCCCGCGCTGCGAACCGAGGCGCAGCCCGCCACGGCTCAAGCGACCGTTCCGGCCGTCCCGCTCCTTTTCGCGATGCCGCAGCTCGGCGTCGTGGGCATTGCTGGCGGCGCTGACAAAGTTGACGCGCTTGCCCGCTCGCTCGTCCTCCAGGCCGCCGTCCTGCACAGCCCTCGGCACGTGCTCATCGCGGCCGTGCTGGGCGCTGAACGCGCCGGCGAGTGGCAGTGGTTGCGGTGGCTCCCGCACACGCGGCCCGAGGCGTCGCCGATGCCCGGCCCGCTCGTGGCAGCCGGCGCCGATGCGCCACGGCTCGTCGAACGGCTGCTCGGGGTGGTTGCCGCGCGCAAAGCCGAAGCCAAGGGCGGCCTGTTGGGCCCCTCCGACGCCGCCTCGCCGGTCATCCTGGTCCTGCTCGATGAGGATGCCCCGGTTGCCAGACCGGTCCTGGGCCGCCTTATGCGCGAAGGCCCAGAGGTCGGGGTGCTCGCTGTCTGGCTGGGACATGAGGTCGCCGATATGCCCGGCGAGTGCAGGGGGATCGCCGAGCTGGCGCCGGATCTCCCGTCGCTCACCTGGACCGAGACACCCACTCATGTCGTCGTGCGCGATGCCATCCCGGACGGTGTCGCACCTGACGTCGCCGACAACCTCGCCCGAACCCTCTCGCCGCTTCGCGACGCGTCAGCCGACCGCGGCGCTGCGGAGATCCCGCGCTCTGTGGGGCTGCTGGACCTGCTGGGATCGACCGCGCCTGACGCGGCTTGGGTCGCGGATCGCTGGCAGGGGCCTGGTGCCGACGTTGCGGCGCCGGTTGGCGCTACGGCGGCGGGATCGTGGGCCCTGGACCTGCTCCACGATGGACCGCACGGCCTCGTCGCCGGCACCACCGGCTCGGGCAAGAGCGAGCTGCTCCAGACGCTGGTGGTCTCGCTCGCCTCGAGCCTGCCCCCGTCCCGTCTCACGTTCCTCCTCGTGGACTACAAGGGCGGCGCCGCCTTCAAGGAGTGCGTTGCGCTGCCCCACACGGTGGGGTTTGTCACGGACCTCGACGCGCACCTCACCACCCGCGCCCTCGTGTCGCTCAACGCGGAGCTCAAGCATCGCGAGCATGTACTCGCGTCCGCCGGCGCCAAGGACCTGCCATCGATGCTTCGGATCGATCCAGCCACCGCGCCGCCGCGACTCCTGATCGTCGTGGACGAGTTCGCCACCCTGGCCAAGGAGGTGCCCGACTTTGTGGACGGGCTCGTTGACGTGGCGCAGCGCGGCCGAAGCCTCGGCGTCCACATGCTGCTCGCAACACAGCGTCCCGCGGGGGTGGTGACGCCAAATATCCGCGCGAACACCAACCTGCGGATCGCGCTGCGGGTCAGCGACACGGGCGATAGCGATGACGTTATCGGCGTCCCGGACGCAGCCCGGATCCCGCGCGACGTCCCCGGCCGCGCGTTCGCGCGGATCGGCCACAGCGACCTCGTCGAGTTCCAGGCCGGCTACTCGGGTCGTCGGATCGCCGCCCCGGGCGATGCGCCGGTGATCCGGGTCTTCGCGCTGGACCTCGCCGGCAACGAGGTTCGCCAGCCGCGCAGACCTGGCGCCGCGGCTGACGAACCAGCGTCGGCGACCGAACTGCAGGTTGTTGTGGCGGCGGTGCAGAACGCCGCCCGCGATCTCGCCCTCCCGCCGCCGCGTCGGCCCTGGCTGCCGTCGCTGCCACCGGTCGTGGAGTTGGCGGCACTCGAGGGGCCCCTGGCTGCCGCCGCTGGTGAGGCCGCCGGCGCCATCGCGCTGCTCGACGATCCGGCCGTCCAGGAGCAGCGTGCGCACTCGTTCGACCTTGAGCGTGACGGCAGCCTGCTGGTCTTCGGGGCGGGCGGTACCGGCAAGACAACCGTCCTGCGGACGATCGCTGCGGCACTCAGCCGAACCGGTGAGCCCGTGCACCTCTACGGTCTTGACTTCGGCAGCCGGGGGCTTGCGCCCCTGGAGGCGCTGCCCTCGTGTGGGTCGGTGATCCCCGGCGAGCAGGATGAGCGGATCCAGCGCCTGTTCGCGATGCTCCGCCGCGAGATCGCTCGTCGAAAGGACCTGTTCGGGCGCGCCGGAGTGTCCGGCCTTGCTGAATTCGCGTCACGGCCGGACGCCGAGCCGCTGCCCGGCATCGTCGTGTTCCTCGACGGCTATGAGGGGTTTGCCGCCACGTACGAGAAGATCAACTACGGGGAACTCCTCGACTTCATGCCGCGGCTCGTTTCCGACGGGCGGTCGACGGGCATTCACCTGGTGATCACCGCGGAGCGGCGAGGGTCGGTGTCCACGGCGCTCTTCGCCGCAATCCCCTCGCGCATCGTCTTGCGCATGGCGGACGAGGACGAGTACTCGTACTTCGGGCTGCCGAGTCGATCGCTCAAGGACGCCAAGCTGCCGCCGGGGCGCGGGTTTGTCTCGGGCTCCTTCGAGGTGCAGGTCGCCGTCTTGGGGGACGACCCCTCGGCTTCGGGGCAGGCGCGCGCGCTTGCGGCGCTGGGTGCGGCGATGACAGCCAAGGCGCCGGCCAGGGTGGCGCCGGCGATTGGGATCCTGCCTCTGGACATCGCGCTTTCGTCGCTGCCCATCGGGGAAGCCGGTGAAGCTGTGATCGGCACCGGTGACGAGCTGCTCCAGCCGGTCTCGCTAAACCTCGCCGACGGCCACATCGTGGTTGCCGGGCCAGGACGGAGCGGTCGCTCCACGGCGCTGGCGACGATCGTGGAGGCGCTTCGGGCCAGCACACCCAGCGCCTCGTTCCACCTGCTCGCGCCGCGGAAGACGCCCCTCACCGATCTGACCGGCTGGGCGTCGGCGACCCGCGGGACCGAGGCCTGCGACGCGCGCCTGACCGACCTTGCCGACGAACTCGCCGGAGTCGCCGAGGGCGATCCGCCCGCCGTGGTGGTGATCGATGACGGCGAGGAGCTTGCCGAGACCGATTCGGCCTCGATCCTCGCGGATCTTGTGGCGGCCGGTCGCGAGCGGCCGGTCCGCCTCGTTGTCGCGGTTGAGGCCCGCGCGGCCCACCGGACCTACGCCGAATGGCTCACGCGCCTCCGAGGCGACGAGCAGGGCATCCTGCTCGACCCGGATCCCGACGTTGACGGCGACCTACTCGGGGCTCGCCTGCCGCGGGGCTCCGGCAAGCCGATGCCACCGGGTCGGGGCTACGTGGTTGCAGGCGGCATCGCATCGCTCGCCCAGGTCGCCCGCTCGGAAACTGGGGGCTAGGCAGCGGTATCGCCAGCGGTCAAAATGCGCAGGCAATCTGAGCCGTCGGTCGCGTCCCAGGCCGACGGGACGGGTTTTGGGACGCCCACGGAGGTCCGGCGTGAGCACGATCAAAGTCACCCCGCACGAACTCAAGAGCCTCAACACCAAATGCAAGACTGAGGCTGCGGCAGTCGCCAAAGTGCGCGCGACAGTTGGAAACGCCATCCACACCACGGACTGGGATTCGCCCGCCGCGACGAAGTTCAAGGCCGACTGGGACACCACCTACGTGAAGGCGCTCACCAAACTCGAGACCGCGCTGCAGGACCTCGGTAAGGCCGCCAATACGATGGCCGAGAACTACGAGAAGACCGAGGCGGCGTACAAGGGCGGCTGAATTGGCGGCAGTTCTGCCTGACCCACACCATGACCGACCCCGCTCTTGAGGCTGCCCTGCGATCCGCGGCAGCCCGGGTCCGCATGATCGCGGGTGACACCGACTCGGTCGGGGGAGCTCTCGACTTTGAGAGCGTCACAGTAACGGCAACCGCGTGGCAAAGCGGCGCCGCTGACCGGCATGACCTCGCGGTGAAGCACGCTGCCGATGATGTCCGCAAGACCGCGGCCACTCTGACTGAGCTTGCCGCCGCTCTCAGCCAGGGCGCCACGCTTGTACACCAGCAGGTGCTTGCAGATGCCGCTGCGAAAGCGGCGGCAGACGCCAAGGCCGCGGCAGAAGCTAAGGCGAAGGCCAATGCCAAAGGGTTGCCATGACAACATGGCGCCAGCCGATCCACGTCAACATTGGCCTGTTGACTTCTCATGCGCGCCGGCTTGAGAAAGCCGCCGACCGGCTGGACAACATTCGATCCCAGCTCGTATCGGCGGTGGGCGTGCTGACCTGGAACGCCTCCACCCCGAACCATGGCGCCATCGCCGCCGCCTACGCCCGGGCCATCGCGCAACTCGGAGCGCGTGCCGACGCGATCCGCGCCCTGGCACGGCACGTGGTCACGTACGCCGAGGTCATGTCCATGATTGAAGCGGCGTTTGCGGTGGCGCCGAGAGCACCCGGGTTGGGATGGGGCGGGATGCCCTCGCTCGTGATGCGGCCCGAGGCCGTCGAGGGGCCTGCGGCCTGGGAGTGGGCCAAGACTGGCTGGGACACCTTCGACACCGCGCGATCGGTGACAGGTTTGGGTGAGGCACGCTACATAACTGTCTATGGCTTCCAGACTGAGCGCGTGCCGGTGACGATCGTGGAGACGCAGTGGGGGAGGTTCGGGGGCTATGACGTGCCAGTGTTCAACCGCACGGAAGGCTTCGCCGAACGACAGACCGCGGTGGCTATCGTGGCGAAGCAGGCCGGCTGGTGGCCATGGGTACTGAAGGGATTGAACGCTTTCGGTGCCGGCATGGGCCTACTCAGCGTGGCTCTGGGCATCCACGACCTTCTCCATCCCAAATACCAGGGGGACGGGAAGGAGATCTTCAGCGCCGAGGGCAATCTTGCAGGCATCGCGTCCGGCGGCATGGCGACTCTCGGCGCGATCGGGAGCTTGGCCGGCATTGAGGCGCTCGCGGCTCTCGCGTCGAACCCCGTCGGCTGGGCCTTGGCTGCCGCCGCTGTCGCAATTCCCACCGCCCAGTGGCGAGAAGACGTCTACGAGCAGTGGGATGCGCACGGCGGAGGTCCAATCGCTAGACCAGCTGATGCCGTCCAACTACTCAACGATCCGCTCAAGCAGCTCGATGCGGCTGGGTACCTCTGGCATACGGAGGTGCGCTTGGCAGGGCAGGCCTACTACGACCACGTTGCGCTCAACCTCGGCCCCATCCACCTGGGTTTCGGCCTCCACGCGGCCGGCCGTCCCGTCGCCCTGCCCGAGGATCGCTACCAGTACAGCGCAGCGGTAGGCGCTGCGCTCAAGGAGTTGAAGGTCCAACACCCGGGGGTGAACATCGACAGCACAAGCGTCGCCCGTCAGGTCACGCTCACCTTCCCCAATGGAGACCGTCAGGTGATCCCGCTATGACGACATCCCGTCCTGGGGCGGCCGGTGCGCATGAGGCCGTCGACCTCGACCGCCTACTCGCATCCGGCGACCTCGATATCGGTGTCTTCACGTCTGAGGAACTCGCTCTCCTTGTAGCGGACACGCACCTTGATCTGTATCCAGGTGACGGCCCGGTTCTTGGTGCGGGGGCACGGTCGCTCATTGCGCGCGGTTACGCTGCGTCATCGGCTAACGACCGCCTCACCTTTGGCGGCGAACTGAGCCTCGTGGCGCACGCCCGCTCCAAGAGCTCATGCGTCGCGTCTCTGGTCGGCCGGTTCGGCGACAATCGCGGCGTGGCGATCGTCTACGTGATCGAAGGCGGCGTTGCCCTCGAGGAGCGCATCGAAGCACCGGGTATCCATGCGTTCAAGCTTCGGAAGGCCGCCCGAGCCGTCAGCGATTTGGCACGGGCCGTATCCGCGGACCGCCTCGTGGAGGTTGCGGCCGAGCGGACGGTCACCTGCGATCCGGCGGACGAGACGTTCGACCCGGTGACCGCGCTCGTCGGAGCACCTGCGTCCGTGGCATCGCTCGAGGTGGTCCGCCGCGACGCTGCGGATCACCTCCGGATCACCAAGGCACTCCCCATCCGCGATCAACTTGGGGCTTCGTGGCTCGCGCAGGCCCGTCCGGCGGAGCGCGCGTGGTTCGCTCGCCAGATGTCCACCCATGACGCCGAGGCATTGCTCACCGCGCTGATGCTCGAGCCGCTTCCCGCGTGACTGTGGACCGGATCGGGCAGTACCGCATCGTCCGCACGCTCGGTGCGGGCGGCTATGCCACCGTGTACCTCGCCCATGACGAGGACCTCGACGGGCTCGTCGCGATCAAGGTTCTGGCCGAGAACTGGAGCGCGGACGCGGATGCTCGCGCCAGGTTTATGGAAGAGGCGAGGATCCTCCGCCGCCTGGACAACGAGCGGATCGTCGGCGTCCACGCCATCGGCAGACTCGACAGCGGACAGCCGTACTTCGTCATGGAGTACGCGGATCGCGGCTCGCTTGACCAGAGGATTGCCGCCCATCGCGATGCCGGTGCGCCGTACTCGATTGCCGAAGCCCTTGGCATCAGCGCGGAGCTTGCCGAGTCGCTCCGCATCGTCCACGGGCTCGGTGTCGTCCACCGCGATCTGAAGCCCAGCAACATCTTGTTCCGTGCCTCTGCGCCAAGCAGCACGCCCGCGACCTGGCGACTGGGCGTGGACCCCGGCGAACGGATGCTGCTTGCCGATTTCGGGATCGCGCGTCGTCTGGGCGCAGCCTCGGGCCGGACGATCACTGCTGGCACGCCCTTCTACATGGCGCCCGAGCAGGCGCGCCCGGAGACTACCGGCCAGGCGGACCCGAGGAGCGACATCTATTCGGCAGCGGTGATCCTGTTCGAGCTGCTGACGGGACGCCTGCCCGACTCGCCCGCCGACGTAGCGTCCGGCACGCTGGTGTCGGACGTGGGCAGCCAGCTGCTCGCGCTGCGCGCCGACGTGACAGGTGGCCTTGCCGAGCTCGTGCGCCGTGGCACGCGGCCGGACCCGGCGGACCGTTGGCCGTCTGCTGACGCCTGGGCGGATGCGATCGCCGCGGTTTCCGGCAGCGCGGCGCTGGCCGGCCAAGGTCTGCGCGGAGACGGCGGCAGACCGACCATCGAGCCCCAGCGGACGCCGGTCCTGCCCGGGGCGGGTGTCAGAGACATCACGCAAGGCGATCGAGGCAACGGCCTGCAGGATCCGCGCAGGGGCTCGATGACGCTGGATGATCCTTTGCGCCGGACGCCGTCGCCTTTGCCCCCCAAGGCTCCAAACCGTCGTCGATTGGTGTTCGGGGTTGCGGCGGCGCTGGTATTCGTGGTCCTGGCCCTGGGCGCCGGTTTTGGCTTTGGTCGGCTCGGCCCAGGGGCGGGCAGCTTGCAGAGCGCGTCCGCTACGGCGTTTGCCGCGATTGCCACAGGAACGGCCGCCGCCTCGCCATCCGATCTCGGGCCTTCACCGTCGCCTACGATTGCAGCCTCCGCCGCGCCGTCGAGCGGTCCGTCATCAGCTGCCACGACGCCCCGGCCGACACCGACGCCCACCCCAAAACCGAAGCCTTCCCCTCCGACGCCGGCGCCGCCAACTCCCACGCTGAAACCCACCCCGACCCCGATACCGAGCCTCACGAGCCCGGCAAACGGCGCCACGATTGGCCAGACCGTGGCGTTCAAGTGGTCAATGTCGAACTACTACATCAGTTCAAGTCTGTTCATCAGCGCGTTTCCACCGCCAAACCTGTGCACGAAGACCTCTGGGTGTTCGGGGACGAATTCGGTCGCCGATGCTGCGGGCTATGAGATCTCCATCGTCCCCTCAAACTGTGATGCCGGAGAGGGCTGTCACGGCATGGCTCCGGGTGTGCGGTCGCGATCGGTCACGGGCTGGGCAAACGGCTCGACGGTGTACGTGCGGCTGATCGCATGGCACAACCCCAGCAACAACCCGGAGTACTACCGCGACTACGTCTTCCACGCCAGCTGGTAGCTGCGTCGCCGGCTGAGAATTGCCCCGCGCCCAACCGATTGGCCGCGATACTTGCGCCACACACATCGCAAGGAGTTCGCACCCACATGGCCGACACCGACGCCCACCCCAAAACCGAAGCC
>CAIXZV010000060.1 GCA_903924005.1 uncultured Chloroflexota bacterium
GCAAGCACACGATCAAGCTGGTCGTCGCTGGCACCGCTGGCAAGCCAAGGGTGGACCTCGACGGGTTCGTCGTCATCAAGTAAGGAGCGCTGCCTCGCGCTGCGACGCATCGCCGTGTCCGCGGGCAGGCGCCGGTAGAACACTCGCGCCACCGCACCAGCTGGTTGGTGTGGCTGCGGGACATGACGGCGTTCCCCAGGGCACTAGGGGCGGGTCGCCCACGTGGTTCCCTTCGAGACGGCTCTCGGGTGGCCGTGGGCGATCAGACTGGCCCCCTATGACCCCACAACCGACGACGTGGCCCACGGCGCCACATGGACGTCCTCAGACCGCCTAACGTGGACTGCGTCGCCAGACAGCGTGATTTGGTCGCTGTCCGACGCGCTACCCGATCCGGCCATGATCCGCAACGACGTGATCGCCACGCCCGACGGCTAGCTCGTGGCCGGGCGCGGCACGGGCTGGCGGGCACGATGCTGCTAGCGTCGGCGATGTCGGCCTAGCCGGCGTCCACCCAGGGCAGGGCGTCCACAGCGGCCCGGATCCGGGGCCAGAGGCGCTCGGGTCCAAATCGGAAGGGATCGTCGCAGGGCAGCCCCGTCTCGGCCTCTGTGGCGGCAATGACGCGCCGCGCCTCGTCCGGATCCGCGATGAGCGACGTGTTGAGCGCCACCGCCACCACGCGTGACGGCGCCACGGCACCGGCCATGGCCTCGTGGAGCGCGATGAAGGAGGGGAGCGGCGCCAGCGGGAACGTCTTGCCCGGCACGTGCGTGAAGTCGTGGTCCGTGAGCCCGGGCTGGTGGATGAGGATCATCGCGTGGGGCGTTGCGCCGTGGATGAGCCCCAGGGTCACCGATGAATACGCGGGGTGGTCCAGCGAGCCCTGCCCCTCGACAAACAGCCAGTCCCCGCGGGCCTCGCCCTCCTCAACCAGCCACTCCACGGTGCCGTTGAGGAAGTCGCTGATCAGCCGGTCAACGGCCACGCCCCAGCCGGCGATCATGATGCCGGTTTGCCCTGTGGGGACAAAGACGGCCGACTCGCCCGCTTCGCGTGCGGCACGCAGCAGCTCCAGTGAGACCGACATCTTGCCCACGGCGCAATCGGTGCCCACGGCCAGGATGACCCGCTTGCCGGGCAGGTGGTCCCGGCCAACGGCACAGTCACGCCGCTCGGGCGGACGACGGTAGTCCGTGATGGTTACGCCGGCGCGGGCGGCGGCCGCCGCGAGCTCCGGATCGTCGCCCAGGAACTGGTGCAGCCCGGATCGGATGTCCAGCCCCGCCTCGATCGCCTGCAGGAGCAGGGCACGCCACTCCGGCGGAAGCAGACCACCGGTGGGCGCGATGCCGATGACAAGCGCCGTGGGCCGCTTGGCCAGCGCCTCGTCCAGCGTGGCCACGATGGGCACGCTGTGCGCCTCGCCAATCCACTCCGACACGTTGCGGCCCGCATTGGCCGAGTCGATCAGCGCAACAACGGGATCGGTGCCGTAGCGGATGACGCCGAAGGCGGTCTTGGCGTCGTGGTAGGTGAGCTGGCCGTCGGCCAGGATGGCCAGGCGCGCAGGCGCACCCGCGGTGGACTGGCTCACAGGATCTTGGCCAGGAAGGTCTTGGTCCGCTCCTCTGTGGGGTTGTTGAAGAAGTGCTCAGGCGTGCCCTCTTCGATCACCCGGCCCTCGTCCATCATCACCACGCGGTCCGCCACTTCGCGGGCAAAGCCCATCTCGTGGGTGACCACAATCATGGTCATCCCCTCGCGGGCCAACTCCTTCATGACCTCCAGGACCTCGCCGATCATCTCCGGGTCCAGGGCGGACGTGGGCTCGTCAAAGAGCATCAGGGCGGGCTTCATGGCAAGCGCCCGCGCGATCGCCACGCGCTGCTGCTGGCCGCCCGAGAGCTGCGCCGGGTAGCTGTCGGCCTTGGCCGCAAGCCCGACGCGCTGGAGCAGCGCGTTGCCAACCTCGAGCGCCTCGTCCTTGGACATGCCGCGGACCTGCGTGGGCGCCTCGATGATGTTCTCCAGCGCGGTCTTGTGCGGGAACAGGTTGAAGCGCTGGAAGACCATGCCGATCTCCTGGCGCTGCTTGGCGATGTTGGCCTCCTTGTCCTCGATGAGCTTCCCGGCCACATCGCGGTAGCCGATGAGGTGCCCGTTCACGAAGATGCGGCCGCCCTGGATCTTCTCCAGGTGGTTGACGCAGCGGATGAACGTGGTCTTGCCGGAGCCCGACGGCCCCAGGACCACGACAACCTCTTGGCGCTTGACCTGCAGAGAGACGTCCTGGAGCACGTGGAGCTTGCCGAACCACTTGTCGACATGCTGGGCGTCCACCACCACCTCGCTGGAGCCCGTGGGGGCTCCGCCGGCGGCATCAAGCAGGTCGTGGCCGATGGCGACGTCCGTGGCGTGCTGGTGACCGGTCATCGCACGCCTCCGGAGTGGGGGGCTCCGCGGCTTGTCGTCAGCAGGCGGGCCCAGAAGCCGGCCTCCTCGTTGCGGTTCAGCCCGGCGCCAAGCTTCTTCTCAAGCCGGCCCTGCACAAGGCCCCAGAGGGTGGTGAGCAGCAGGTAGTAGACGCAGATGCCGATCAGCGGCTCAAACGGCCTGAACGTGCCGCCAAAGCGGTTCTCGGCGAGGAGCAGCAGCTCCGTGACGCCCACCACAGACGCGAGCGACGTGGTCTTGAGCATGTTGTTGAACTCGTTGCCCAGCGGCGGGACGATCACGCGCAGCGCCTGCGGGAGGATGATGCGCGACATCGTCTTGCCCGGGGTCATGCCCAGGGACTTGGCGGCCTCGGCCTGCCCGGAGTCCACCGAGAGGATGCCGGCGCGAATGATCTCGCTCATGTAGGCGCCCTCGTTGATGCCGAGAGCCAGCGTGGCGGCCAGGAATGCGCCGCCGATCAGTTCAGGAAGGTTGCCGTACTGCTTGGGGAACGGGTCGAAGCCCAGGAGCGACGGGAGGCCGTAGTAGAGCAGGACGATCTGCACCAGCACCGGCGTGCCCCGGAAGAACCAGACGTAGAGGCCGGACACGCCCTTGATGACCATGTTGCGCGAGCGGCCGCCGAGGGCCGCGAGGAGGCCCAGCACGACGCCGAGCAGCTGTGCCAACACCGCCATCAGGATCGTCGTTGTGAGCGCCGCAATCAGGACCTCGCGCCACGTGAACGTGAAGTCCAGAAACTCCTTCATTTGGAAACCCATCCGCGCGCCTCCGGCCAAACGAGGACGGGGCGGCTACCGGTGTGGCAGCCGCCCCGTGATGGACTACTTCAGGAGGACGACCGCGTTGGTCATGCCCCAGTGGTCAACGATGGTCTTCATCGAGCCGTCGGTGTACATGGCGTCGATTGCGGCCTGGACAGCGGCCTTCATGCCGGCGTCGTCCTTGCGCATCGCGATGCCGATGACCTGCGGATCGATCGGCGTGCCGCCGACCTCAAACTTGCCGGCGTTGGCCGGGAGGCTGTTGTAGTAGGCGACGACGGGGGAGTCTGTGGAGTAGGCGTCCACCCGGCCGAGGCCGAGCTGCGCGAAGGCGTCGGTGTCCTTCTGGTAGCCCTTGACGTCGATGGGCGCCTTGCCGGCTGCCTTGAGCGCGTCGCTCGCTGCGTTGAGGGCGTCAAGGTTGGTCGTGCCCAGCTGGACCGCCACGCTCTTGCCCGAGAGGTCGTCCAGCGTGTGGATGCCCTTGGGGTTGCCAACCGGCACGAGCAGGCCCTGGCCGACCTTCAGGTAGTCCACGAAGTCCACCTCAAGCTGGCGCTTGGCGGTGTCGTTCATGCCGGAGATGATCAGGTCGCACTTCTTGGCGTTGAGCGCCAGGATGATGGAGTCAAAGCCCGTGTTGTCGATCTCGGCGGTGACGCCCCAGTACTTGGCGATCTGGGTTGCGATGTCCACGTCGGAGCCCTGCGCCGTGGTGCCGTCTGGGGCGTAGAACTCCTCGGGCGCATAGCTGACGTCCACGCAGAAGACCAGCTTGCCGGCTGCCTTGATGCGGTCCGGGGCCGTTGGTCCGGCTGCCGCCGTGGGGGCGGCCGTCGTGGCGGCGGTTGCGCCAGCGGTTGGGGCTGCGGTCGGCGCAGCTGTGGGGGCGGCCGTGGGGGCCGGGGTGGCGGCCGTGCCGCCGCAGGCGCTGACGAGTAGGACGACCGAGCCGGCAAATGCCAGAGCCCGGGTGCGGGTTGCGAACATGCAGTTCCTCCTAGGGCCCCGCACACAGCGAGGCCGTCGCGTTGTGAAGGGACGCAGGTTACACCCGGGGCGCGCACGATTCGGCAGCGGCACGGCAGCGGCGCGGTGGTTGCCGCGTGCCCGTGTGGTTGCGCGCGTTACGATCGGCGCTGGCCCGAGGTGGCGGAACCGGCAGACGCGGCGGTCTTAAACACCGCTGGGGGAAACCCCGTATGAGTTCGAACCTCATCCTCGGGACCACAAATGGCGGCGTATGCGGTAGCGTTGGCGCTGTGTCCCGGCTGCTATCCCCCCAGCGGCCGGGGCACCCTAGCGTCCGCGGGGAGGCACCGCGATGAGCGTGAGCCCGCAGCTGCCTGACAGCAGGCGCGAGAGCACAGAGCGCTCGGCGGAGTCCATCTTGAGCCGCCAGCGGTACTTCACCTGCACCCAGCGGATGGCATAGGTACAGCGAGCGGCAGCGCGAGGCGGCAGCCAGCTGGCCGGGTCATCACCGCTCTTGGCCTGGTTAACCCTGGACGTGACCATCACCAGCGTTGGGCCGTAGGCGGTGTCGCTTGCGTAGCGGCGGCGGTCTGCCGCGGTCCAGAGGCGCGCGCCCGAGATCCACGCCTCGTACAGCGGGACCAGGTGGTCCAGCTGGAAGCTGCTTGCAAAGGTGCCCCACACGCCGTCGTAAAAGGAGTACCAGCGACCCCGTTTTACGTAGCAGTGACTCGCCGACGTGTAGGTGACAGCCGCCAGGCTCTCGGCGATGAGGACTTCTGCGCGCGTGTTCTGGCAGTCGCCGTTTAGGTCGGCCGGGTAGTCAAACAAGGCGCGGTTGTACGTGCTCCAGCCGGACTCGTTTGCCACAGGGATCTGGTAGAGCAGCCAGCGGGCGGTGACCTTGCTGGCCGCGGACGCCGGCGCGGCGCCAGGTCCTGC
>CAIXZV010000061.1 GCA_903924005.1 uncultured Chloroflexota bacterium
CCCGCGCCGTTCAGCGTGGCCATCTCCGCCGATGCGGCCGATGGAGCCCGATGCGTCTGCACCTTGACCTCAGCATCACAGCGGACCGGCTGGCTGGACGCGTCCGCGGGAGCGATGTCGTCTTTGACGAGCCGAACGTGGTGGCGCTGGCGCCGAACTCGGCGATCGTGGCTATCGGCCATGAAGCCCATGAGTCAAACGACGCGAGCCTGTTGCCGGGCTATGCACCAGCCGACTTCTACCCGCAGTTGACTGCCAGCGTTGTGTACTTCATCGCGCTCAGGCTGTGGGATTGGCGGCGGCCCCAGTTCAAGGGCTTCATTTCGGCCCTGGATCGCGTGGACGTGCGAGCTGAATTCGAACGCTGGGACGAGATTGGCCCGGAGGCACGTCGGGCCTTCCTGGCTGCGCTTCGCTACCACCACCAGCTGCGCTGGTGGATCAACGGGACCGAGGTCCGCTACTAGTTTGGCCGGTGAGTCGCGACAGACTCAAGATGCAATGCCGCATGCGGAACTCGGTCACCGAAACCGCACGCGACTCCGGGTGCGAGTCGTGCAGCCATGGGGTCACCCTGACACTCGTCCACTGGTGACTCAGAGTTGCGGCAACCCCGCGAGCGCGGCGAGCGCGGCGGGCGTCACGCCGATGCGGCACCCCAGCGGACCATCGATGACCCCAGTTCGCCATACCCGGTTCGGCGATGGACCAGCGGCAGCCCTAGGCGCTCCGCGGCGTGTTCGGCCGCGGCAATCAGCACCGGATCATCGTGCTGCGAGAGGTACACCACCCGGGCGTACGAGCCGAAGTAGACCGGCAAGAGCTCTGGGTGCTTGTCCAGCCCCAGCCCGGCGATCACCAGGCTCTCAAAGCTGCGCGCGAGGAAGTCCGTCAGGTAGAACGAGGCCGGCTCCTCGTCCGCGATCTGACCAAACGTCTCCAGCCCCGCGTAGAACGCGTAACAGTGCGCGCCCGGCAGCCGCTCCACGCCGTGACGGGTGAGCACCTCGTCCAGCGCCCCGCCCGTGCCGCAGTCCGCGTACGCCACAAACATCTGCTCGTACTTGCCCACGGCCTCGGTGAGCTTTTCGTCGATGGCAGGCGCGATCAGCTCCGGCCGGTTGTGCCACACCGCGGGCAAGCAGCGCACATCCATGTGCGTCATCCCGTTGCGCTCCACCAGCTCCACAAGCTCTCGGCCAAGGGCGCCGCAGCCCAACACCAGCGTGGTGGTGCCCGGACGGGGCTCAAGCGGACGCGACGGCGTGGGCGCACGCTCGGCGATGGAGCGGCGAGGGCCGTCGCCGGGGCGTCGGCGGGATCCGGAGGGCGGCATGGGGGACGCGGGCCTCGGTGCGGCTGTGACCGCCAGACGATAGCCGGAATCCGCTTTGGCAGGCCGCCGTCAGGCCGGCTTGTGCCGATAGAACTCGATCCGCTCAGGAGCAAGCGGCGTGTTGCCCAAGATCAGGTCTGCGGCCTTCTCGGCCAGCATCATGACCGGGGCGTAGATGTTGCCGTTGGTGACATAGGGCATCGCCGAGGCGTCAACCACCTTGAGGCCCTCCACGCCATGGACGCCCATCGTGAGCGGGTCCAGGACGGACTGGTCGTCTGTGCCCATGCGGGCCGTGCAAGACGGGTGCAGCGCGGTCTCGCCGTCCTTCGCCACCCAGTTGAGGATCTCCTCGTCGCTGGCCACGGACGGGCCGGGCGACGTCTCGCCACCGTTGAACGCTCCCATCGCCGGCTGGTTGAGGATGCCGCGGGCAACGTGGATGGCCTCCACCCACTCGCGCCGATCCTGTTCCGTGGACAGGTAGTTGAACCGCAGCGCCGGGTGCTTGGCGGGGTCGGTGGAGGTGATCTTCACCGAGCCTCGGGCATCGGAGTACATCGGCCCGATGTGGACCTGATACCCGTGGCCGCCTGAGGGCTGGCTCCCGTCGTAGCGGATGGCCAGCGGCAGGAAGTGGAACATCAGGTTGGGGTACGCCACGTCCTCGTTGGAGCGGGCAAAGCCGCCGCCCTCAAAGTGGTTGGTGGCGCCGGGACCCTTGCGCAGGAACAGCCACTGCGCACCGATAAACGGCCTGCGCCACTTCTGTAGTGAAGGCTGCATCGAGACGGGCTGCTTGCTCGAGTACTGGACGTAGACCTCGAGGTGGTCCTGCATGTGCTCGCCCACGCCCGGCAGGTTGTGGACAGGGTTGATCCCCAGCGCCGACAGCTCGGAAGCGTTGCCCACACCCGAGAGCTGGAGCAGCTGCGGCGAGTTGAACGCGCCACCGGCCAGCACCACCGTGCCGCCCATCGCGCGGTGGACGGCGCCTTTGCCCGTGGCGTACTCCACGCCCACGGCGCGCGTGCCCTCAAAGAGGACCCGGGTCACAAAAGCGCGCGTCTGCACCTTCAGGTTTGGCCGAGACATCACCGGGTGCAGGTATGCCCGGGACGCCGAGAGACGGCGGCCCCGGCGGACGTTTCGGTCGAAGGGCGCAAAGCCCTCTTGCTGGTAGCCGTTGACGTCCCTGGTCAGCGGGTAGCCCGCCTCCCCAACCGCCTTGAAGAACGCGCCAAACAGCGGGTTGGTGGCGGGGCCGCGCTCCAGCTGCAGAGGGCCGTCGTGGCCCCGCCACGGGTCGGCGGGGTCCGCCGCAAGGCAGTTCTCCATCCGGCGGAAGTACGGCAGACAGTTGGCGAACGCCCAGGAGTCCATCCCGGGGTCAGCGGCCCATCGCTCGTAGTCCATCGGGTTGCCGCGCTGGAAGATCATCCCGTTGATGCTGGACGAGCCGCCCAGCACCTTGCCGCGCGCGTGGTAGATGCGGCGGCCGTTCATGAACGGCTCGGGCTCAGACTCGTACTTCCAGTCGTAGTACTTCGACCCGATGGGGAACGTCAGCGCGGCCGGCATCTGGATGAAGGCGTCCAGCCGGTAATCGGGCCGCCCGGCCTCGAGGACCAGAACTCGGTTGTCTGGCGCAGCGCTGAGCCTGTTGGCAAGCACGGAACCCGCGGAGCCCCCGCCGACAATGATGAAGTCGTGCTGCGTCGTGACCATAGAGGGATGCTAACGCGCCGATTGGGCGTCTGGGGGCCGGTACCGCTACCTAGAACCGCTACCTACCTGATGGCGAGCAGGGCCCACATCGCGCCGAAGACCAGGAACGGCCCAAACGGGACGTAGGTCTTGAGCGTGATCCGCCGGAGCACCAGGAGCACCAGGATCACAACCCCCGCGCCCAGCACCCCGTAGACCACGCCACCAAGCAGCCGCCAGGGACCCGCGAGGAGGCCAACCGAGACCAGCAGCTTCACATCGCCGAGGCCGAAGGCGCCGGCGCCAAACGGGAGCGAGAGCGCGAAGAGCGCCACCGGCAGCGCCAGGGCCACCACGATGGAGATGGGCAGGCCACCGGGGCTCACCAGCGGGTTCGAGCCCACGAAGGCGAACAGCAGCGCCAGCGGAATGACGGGCAGCGTCAACTCGTCGGGGAGCAGCCGCTGGTCAAGGTCAATCGCCAACAGGATGACAAGCGCCACGAGGTAGACCCCAAACACCAGCCGCTCGCCGGTGCCCTCATAGACAAGCGTCACCGCGCCAAGCGCCAAGGCACCGGTGAGCACCGCGACAAGCGTGCGCCAGCCCGGCGCACGACCGCCCTCCCCCTCCTCGTGTTCCGGCCAGCGGACCGCAATCCGGTCCGAGGCGTACCCCCAGACGGCGCCTGCAATGGCCAGGGCCACCGCGAGCGGCGTCACGAGCGGCAGCCCTGCACCTGCGCCTGTGGGTCCGGCGTCAGCCGGCTCCCGTGAGCGCGAGTTCCACCAGCGTGGCCAGGGACGCCCCGTTTGCGCCGCGCGGGGCAAACGGGAACGACTTGCGGTAGTACGAGGTTGCGGCGATGTCGAGGTGGGCCCACGGCACGGTTCGGAAGCTCTCCAGGAACAGACCGCTCTTGACGAGGCCCCCATCAACCGTGCCCGAGTTGGTCAGGTCTCCGGTCCAGCTGTCCATTTCGGATCGGTAGTCCTGCACCAGCGGGAGCCGCCAGAGACGCTCGCCGGCCCGGTCTGCGGCAGCAGCCACCTCGGTCCACCACGGATCGGGCGTTGCAAACACGCCCGTCACAAGGTGGCCCAGCGCCCGGCCCACGGCACCCGTGAGCGTCGCCACGTCCACCAGGTGCGTCGCGCCAATCTGCTCGGCGTACGTCATGGCGTCGCCCAGGATCAGCCGCCCCTCGGCATCCGTGTTGGTGATGTCCACAAACAGCCCGTTGAGCGCCTTGACGATGTCGCCGGGGCGTGTTGCGTGGCCGCCGGGCATGTTCTCCACAGCCGGAGCGACAGCAAGCAGCGGGATGCCGGGCGCCAGACGCGCAGCGGTGACGATGGCCGCAATCACGGTGCATGCACCGGTCTTGTCCATCTTCATCTCTTCCATGCGGTCAGCGGGCTTGATGCTGATGCCGCCTGAGTCAAAGCAGACGCCCTTGCCCACCAACGCGATGAGGCGGCCCTGCGAGTCGCGAGCACCCTCCGGGCCAGAGCGCATGACAATCATGCGGGGCGGGTTGTCGGACCCGCGGCCCACGGCGAGGAACATCCCCATCCCAAGCTCGGCGGCACGCTTCTCGTCGATGACGTCGATGCTCAGGCCGTAGGTCTCGGCGAGGGCGCGTGCCTCATCGGCGAGGACCTGCGGGCTCACGTCGTTTGCCGCGCGGTTGGCGAGGCGCCGTGCGATGTTGGCGCCCTCGCCCATGATCCGGCCGCGCTCCGCAGCTACAGCAATCGCGTCCGCAGCGCCCGCCGCAGCGGCAGCGTCAGCGGTCACAAGCAGCAGTTCATCCAGCGCCGGCGGCGCAGCATCGGCGTTGTCGAGGTAGATGGTCTTGGGATCGAACCCGCCCTCGACGATGCCGCGGACCACCACGTCGGCGGCAACCGCGAGACCCTCGCCAAGCGCCGCAGCCACCGGGTCAAGCCAGTACGCCATGGTGTGCGCACTGCGGCCCGCAAGACGACGGATGGCCGATGCGGCCTGGCGCCGGGCCGTCTCGCGGTCAAACCCGTCCGCCGATCCCCCGCCAACCACAACGAGACGACCCGCGGGCAACTCGCCGGACGCGGCGAGGACCGACGCGTATGCCTTGGACCGCAGTTCGCCCAGCGCAACCAGCCCGCGCAGCTCTCCGCCGGCACGGCGGTCAAGCTCGTCGAGGGTCCCCGTAAACGCGGGCTCGCCCACGATCGGGACCACCAGCAGGTCTGCGGCGGCCTCCCATGGCTGGGCGATGACGACGCGGATCTGCACGGTCCTTGGCCTCCGGTGCGTGGGCGCCGGCCGCGCGTACAGCACGGAGGAGGCGCGTGGCGATGGGCGGAAAGTTGCGCCAGTGTACCGCCGCGTGCGGCGCAGGCAGCGGCGTGGAGCCCCCGCTACTGGCCTTGGCCAAGCACGCTGCTGATGAGGCCCTTCGTCGTGTCGATCGCGATGACCGCCTGGTTGAGCCCGCCGCGCGCGATGTCGTTCATGATCACGACGATCCCCGAGGTGTCCTTCGGGAGCCCCTGACGCGCGACCTGCTCGGCTGCGAACGCCTTGCGCACGGCGCTGGTCACATGGCCCTTGGCATCGCGCAGCGTCGCGTACAGATTGCGCAACGCCGCGTCGTAGGCAGCGTTGGCGTTGAGCCATGCGGTCAGCGTGGTGACGTCGGCCTTCTTGGCCAACCGGTCGCGAAGTGCGCTTGCCTGCGCCATTGAGGCATCGGCAGCGTCAAGCAACTTGAGCGCCTGCGCGTAGTGGCTGGCCGAGCCTTCCCGCGCCGCCTTGGCGGTGTTGGTGTCGTGCCCGATAAGCAGCGCGGGAACCGCGGAGGCATCGAGCGCCTGCTCCGAGAAGACCGTCCAGTTGTCCGCGAGTCCCGAGACGAGGGTTCTCGCCTTGACCAGCCGGTCATAGCGCGCGGCCAGACCGGTTGAGAGGTAGAGCTCGCTGTGGCCGGTCACATAGGGCACGGCGGCCAGCGCACCCGCGAGGGCGTCAGAGGTTGCATTCACGGAATCCAGTCGCGCCTTGCCCGCATCGAGGGCTGCCTGGAGTGCTGGTGTGTCGCCGTTGACGAGGCTGGTCAACGCGTCGCGGCCGGCGACACCAAGCTGGTCAACGGCATTGGCGAGACCTGCCAGCTGTGCGGCGGCGCCATCGATGGCGGGCTTGGCCGCCGTGTCCGCGGCGTAGGTCAGCTCGAGGCGAGAGGCGGTACCCGGCGTGTGGTTGAGTGCAGCGGCGACGCCCGCGCTGCCGAGCGCGAGGAGCGCGGCAAGCACAAGCCAGGCGATGCCGGCGACGAGTGTGCGCAGGAGCTCACGGAGTGCCACGAGGCGCAGCGTACCGGGTTGGACGCGCGGGTGCCGGGATTGGGGCCGCGTTTGGCCGCTACTGGTCCGCCAACTTGCGCGCGAGGTGCGTCAGCCCGCCCTCCATTGGCCGCGGATCAAATCCAAAGCCGGTCTTGACCGAGTCCACGGGCCCAATGTTGTCCAGCCGCAGTTGGCGAAGCTGGTCCGTGGCCACCGGGAACGGCAGGCGGATCCTCTCCGCTGTGCCGGCCACAAGGCGGATCAGCGCCACCGGCATCGGCACCAGGAGGCGCTTCTTGCCCATCCCGCGCAGGACCTCGGCCACGATCTCGCGGTACGTCCAGTAGCGCGGCCCGCCAAGCGGGTACTCGCGTCCAACCGTCGTGTCGTCGCCCACGGCCATCGTGATCACCCGGGCCAGATCCTCAATCGCCATCGGCTGGAATCGGGCCAGGCCAGACCCCGTGATCGGGACGATGCCCGGTGACATCCGGACAAGCCCTGCAAGGATGTTGAAGAAGCCGTCGCGCGGACCAAACAGGAGCGATGGGGCCAGGATCGTCCAGCGGAGCCCACTCTCGCGGACGATCGCCATGCCCTTGGCCTTCGAGGACCCGTAGTGCAGGTCCGGCTCGTCCACCACGGCCAGCGCGCCCAGGTGGACAAAACGCGCGACGCCCGCGGTCTTCGCCGCGGCCACGATGTTGCGGGTGCCCTCCGTGTTGACGAGGCGCAGGGATGCGCCGTTGTCCAGGTCGCGGGCGATCGCGACCAGGTGGACCACGGTGTCCACCCCGGCAAGCGCCTCGGGCAGCGTCTCGGGCTTGGTGACGTCGCCGTGGCGGAACTCGAGGCTGGCGCGGGCGCCCTCAGGCAGCCGCGCGAGGATGACGTCGCCCACCTTGCGGTCCCGGACAAGGGCAACCACCTTGTGGCCCGCGGTCATGAGGGCCGGGAGGGTGTGGCTGCCAACGAAGCCGCTGGCGCCGGTGAGAAGGATCGTTGCCATGGTGGTGTTTGCGCTCCGATGGGACCACGACTCGGGGTGACGTGTCTGCCCGTACTTCGCACACAGTACGCCCGCGGATGGCCGCCGCCGGGCTCCGGCCCTACGATGCGCACATGGCCAACCTTGACCCCCGAACCCTGCGCGACCTCCTCCACGCGATGCCGAAGGCGGAGCTTCACCTCCACCTTGACGGGTCGCTCCGGATCGACACCGCCCTGGACATCGCCCGGACGCGCGGGATCGACGCGCCGCTGACATACGCGGGCATGCGCGGCGTGCTTGTTGGGCCTGAGCAGTCCGTAGATCAGGCCGCGCTGCTCGCCGCCTTTGACCTGCCAATTGCCCTTATGCAGGACGAGGACGCGTTGGAGCGGATCGCGGCCGATATGGTGGTGGACAAGGCCGGCGACAACGTCCGCTATGCGGAGATCCGCTGGGCGCCGCTGCTCCATGTGGACGAGGGGCTGACCGGGCGCGACGTGGTCGAAGCCGTCTGGAGAGGCGCGTCCGGCGCCGCCGTGGGCCGTGACATCGAGGTCCGGCTGATCGCCACGCTCATGCGTTCGCACGCGCCCGAGCGCAACCTCGAGTTTGTCCGCGATATGGCGATGTATGGCATCCCCGATGGGCTGGTGGCCGTTGACCTTGCCGGGCAGGAGGCGCGGTTCCCCGATCCCGAGTTGCACCGCGAGGCGATCGAGCTCGCGCGCGCCATCGGCCTGCACGTGACCATGCACGCGGGCGAATGGGGAGGCGCCGCGCAGGTCCGCCGATCGCTCGCGCTCAACCCGGAGCGCATCGCCCACGGCCCGCTCGCCATCGAAGATCCTTTGCTGGTCGCCGAGCTGATCGCCCGCGGCACGTGGCTGGACCTGTGCCCCACATCCAATGTGCAGGCGTCAATCGTGCCCAGCATCGAGGCGCACCCGCTGGCTCGTCTCTTGCACGCCGGCGTACGCGTGACGCTGAACACGGACGACCTCACGGTGTCCGACATCACGCTGTCACAGGAGTACGCCCGCGCAGTGGAGCGCATCGGCCTGACGCTGCCGGAGCTGTGGGCGATGGACCTGGCCGCGCTGGACGCCGCGTTCTGCGAGCCCGAGGTTGCGGCGCAGCTGCAGGCCGAATTCGTCGCCTGGGGTGCTGGCATCCCAGAACTGGGAGGGGAAGACATCTCCCAGCGCGCGTAGTCAAGCTGCTTCGAGCCAAGCCGAAGCACGTGGGCGAGCGGTTGGAGAGTGCCGCGCTGCCAGGCGCCGCCGATCATTCGGCTTGCACCGAACCACCTGCAGGTTGACCCCGGACGGGACTCCTACCCGTCGATCTCGCCAGCCAGCTCGTCCAGGTCGGCGCGGGCCAAGACGGCCTCTTGAAAGAAAAAGTCTATAAAGGCCTGTAGGTAGAGAAAGTGCCACGCGGGCGTGTTGGCCTGCTCCATGATGACCACCTTGCCCACCATGAATGCTCGCTTCATGGCAGCTGCAG
>CAIXZV010000062.1 GCA_903924005.1 uncultured Chloroflexota bacterium
GTAAGTGGAGAGAGGCGGGAGAAAGAGAGAAAAGAGAAAACGCACGCGCCCACCCACTCACTCCCTCACCCCATCTCTCGCTCTCTCTCCCTCCCTCTCTCCCTCTCCACAGGCCACTGCGTCGACATCGACCGGGACTCCGTGGAAGCCACGGCGCGCGAGATCGGCGACGCCGCGTTCGCTGTCGCGGCCGACGTCTCGAACCCCGCCGCGGTCAAGGCGTACACCGACGGCACGGTCGAGCGCTGGGGCCGGCTGGACGTCGCGTTCAACAACGCGGGCGTCAACATTCCCGGCGTCTTCCACGAGGTCCCGGACGAGGTCATCAACCGGACCCTGGACGTCAACGTCAAGGGCTGCATCTACGGCTGCCGCTACGCCATCCCCTACATGCTCAAGCAGGGCGCGGGCTCGCTGATCAACACCACCAGCGTGAACGGCCTGGTTGCGGAGCCGTTCCTGGCGATCTATGCCACCAGCAAGGGCGCCATCGTGATGCTGTCCAAGGGCATCGCGCTGGACTACGCAAAGCAGAACATCCGCTGCAATGCCATCGCCCCGGGCTGGGTGGACACCCCCATCAACTACGCCCATGCGGAGATGCTTGGCGGTCTGGCGGAGGTCTACGCCACCATCGACTCGTTCCAGCCCATCGGCCGTCCAGGCACACCACGGGAGATCGCCAACGTGGCGCTGTTCCTCGCGTCAGACGAGTCGTCCTTCGTCACCGGGTCCGTGATCGTCGCCGATGGCGCGATGACGGCCAAGTAGTCCAGAGAGGTCCCATGAGCACTGCCGGTCAGCATCGAAAGCACGCTCGGCTCGAGGAGCTGGAGGCCATGGTCCGGGACGGCCGGATCGACACCCTGATTGTGGCCCTCACGGACATGCAGGGCCGCCTTGTGGGCAAGCGCGTCCAGGCGCAGGCGTTCCTGGAGGGCGTTATCGACCACGGCGCCCACTTCTGCACGTACCTGCTGGGCACCGACATGGAGATGAACACGCCCGAAGGGTTTGCGCTCATGAACTGGGAGACCGGCTATGGCGACTGGATCGCCAACCCGGTCTGGGACACCCTGCGCGTGCTGCCGTGGCTGGAGAAGACCGCGCTGGTGCTGTCCGACACGATTGTTGAGGAGACCCAGCAGGAGATCGCCGTCTCGCCGCGGACCATCCTCAAGCGCCAGATCGAGCGTGCCCGCAAGGCCGGCATCAGCGTCAAGGCCGGGTCCGAGTTTGAGTACTACGTGCTCAAGGACAGCTGGGAGACGATTGCCGAGAACGGCTTCGCCATCCCCAAGCGCTTTGGCACCTACAACGAGGATTACCACCTCCTGCAGGCCACCAAAGCGGAGCCGCTGCATCGCCTGCTGCGCAACCAGATGACCGAAGCCCGCGTGCCGATCGAGTTCAGCAAGGGCGAGGCCGCCCCGGGCCAGCACGAGGTCAACATCCGCTACGACGACGTGCTGGAGTCCGCGGACCGCAGCGTGATCTTCAAGCACGGCGCCAAGGAGATCGCCTACCTCAACGGGTGGGGCATCACCTTCATGGCCAAGCCGGACGCCACGTGGACGGGTTCCTCGGGCCACCTCCACATGAGCATCTGGGATCCCGAGGGCAAGAAGTCCCTCACGTATGACGAGAAGGCCGGGCTCCCCTACGGGATCAGCAAGGACTTCAGCCACTTTGTGGCCGGGATGATGGCGTTCTCGCGCGAGCTTGCGGTCTTCGTGGCGCCGTTCATCAACAGCTACAAGCGCTACGCATCGCTCTCCTGGGCGCCGGTGAACGTGGTCTGGGGCCGCGACAACCGCACCACCGGGTTCCGGCTTGTGGGCCGCGGCAACGCGCTCCACGTTGAGAACCGCTTCCCGGGCGGTGACATGAACGCCTACCTCACGTACGCCGCCATGATTGGCGCCGGGCTCTACGGCATGGAGCACAAGCTTGAGCTCGATCCGGAGTGGAAGGGCAACGGCTACATCGCCAAGGGCGTAAAGCGGATGCCGCGCGCGCTGTACGAGGCCATCGCTGAGCTGGAGCGCTCAGAGGCGGCCGTGGAGATCTTTGGCCAGGACGTGATTGACCACTACCTCAACGCCGCGCGCGTTGAGCAGGAGGTCTACGACTCCGTGGTCCACGACTGGGAGCGCGAGCGCTACCTCGAGCGCGGCTGA
>CAIXZV010000063.1 GCA_903924005.1 uncultured Chloroflexota bacterium
CTTTGGCCTTTAGCCTTTCTTCTCATCTCCACCCCCGCGCGCACATGGCGTCATAGATACGCTCCGCCCGCTCCGACGCGCGGACGAAAAGCTGGCCCACCACGGTGGACAACGCCTGCCAGCGGGCGCCGCGCCGCCGCGTGAACGTGCGGCTCGCTCGCGCCCGGCGCATCCGCTCCGCCTCCTCCACGAGCACGAACAAGTAACGGTGCATGAGCGCCAGCGTCGTGATCAGCAAGCCCGGCACTCTCACGGCTTTCAGGACGCGCAGGATCTGGCTGAACGGCGTCGTGTTCGACACCAGTATGATCGTCAGCAGACAAATCGTGCTCTTGGCGGCCACAGCGCCCCAACCGCCTCGTGCCGTGGGCTGCAAAGCGTTGACCAACGCCACGCTCAGGACCAATGGCGACAGCCAGGCCAGCCGCTTCAGCAGAAACAGCAGGGGAATCCGGCTCAGCACCGTGACGACCAGCAGAAGCGACGAAGCGCCCACAAACCAGCCCACCGCCCGGGGCGGGACCAGCACCGTGAGGACGATGATAACCAGCGCCGCGCCCAGTTTGAGCCGGGCAGGCAAGCGGGATACCGGGCTGTCCCGGTGGCTGTGGTGATGACCTATCCAGTCGTCGATCATGCAGCAATTCTCATTATGGACGAGATGGGCACGCCGGGTGAGGGCACCCGGCCTACAAGAGGGCGGTTTTGCGGGGGATGTAGGCTGGGTGCCCTCACCCGGCGGGGGATAGCAGGCCCATAATGAGTATTGCTAGCTATCATGGATTCGAGAAGGGACTGTCCGCTTCGGGTTTGCGCACCAATGAGCGCGCCAGCAGCAGCGCCAGTCCGAAGGCCACCAGCGTGCCCACGGCCCCGGCCACGGCGGTCGCTCCGGCGGCCCAGTGCACGCCCGGCACCTGGTACCCCGGCGCCGGCGCGGACACGATTGGGTGAGCGACTTTGTGCCCAAAACCTAGCCTGTCCGCCACCGACTCCAGCCCATCCGGCCACGGACAGGCGAACGGAGCGACGAAGATCGCTATCCCCAGCACCGCCAGCAAGCCGTAGCACGCCAGCTCACCCCATTGCCGGGGAGGCGTCGGACCATTCACTTCGCTGGCCAGCTCGGGTCTCATGCGCTGGATGGCCAGGAACACCAGGGCGCTGATCAGCCCTTCCCCGATGCCAATCACCATGTGTACGCCCGCCATCGCCGCGAAGCCCGCCGGCCAGGCGACCGTGCCCGACCAAGCCAGCTCCCCCGCGCAACAGATGGATGCCAGCACCGTCGAACACCAGCCCGCAAACGCGACCGCGGCCACCTGTCCGCGTGTCCCCGGCAGCCAGCCGCGCACCAGCCGGTAAATAGCATAGCCACCGGCGGCCCCGACGATGCCCATGTTAAACACGTTGGCGCCCAGTGCCAGCACCCCGCCGTCGGCAAACAGGAAGCACTGCACGATCAAGACGGTGGTCAACACCACAATCGCCGCGCTGGGGCCGAGTAACGCCGCAACCAGCACCCCCCCCACCAGGTGCCCCGATGTTCCACCCGCCACGGGAAAGTTGACCATCTGCGCGGCGAACAGGAACGCCGCCGCCAGCCCCAGCAACGGCACGCGCCGAGGCGGGAGCCTGCGCCGGGCCTGCCGCAAAGCCAGCCCAACGCCCGCCGCCGAAAGGAGCGCGGGAGTGGCGGCAGTCTTCCCGTCAAAGAACCCAGCCGGTAGGTGCATGATGATACGCCCGCCCAGTCTC
>CAIXZV010000064.1 GCA_903924005.1 uncultured Chloroflexota bacterium
AGCAGGAGGGCCGCGATGACCGCGATGGCGCGCATGCGCATGGTGTTCCCCCGTGAAGCGGGCGCGGTCCCTCCGCATGCCGGACGGCCCCAGCATAGACCCGGCTGGGGGGACCCGGGGACCCCGTGCTATGCTCCGCCCGTCCTTTCGGCTCCGCCTCGGCATGTCCGTCAGCGGGGCAGATCCCATTGGAAGGAGTCTTACAGGCCGTGCGCCGTTATGAACTCATGCTCATTCTCCGGCCGGATGCGCCGGATGAGCGGGCAACTGCTCTCATCGACCGGACCACACGTTACGTGGTTGCGGCTGGCGGGCAGATCGTCAAGGTGGCTCCCTGGGGCCGCCGCCGCCTCGCCTATCCCATCGACCGCTATCGGGACGGCTCGTACCACATCGTGGTGTTCGAGAGCCCGGCAGAGGCGATTGCGGAGCTGGAGCACAGCCTCCAGATCACTGAGGACGTCCTGCGCTACCTCGTGACCCGCGCTGTCCGCCCGGTCAAGGCCCGCCGCGATGCGGCAGCCTCCGGCGACATCGATGATCTCGAGCCCGTCATCCCGCCCGTCGAGGACGAGGAAGACGAGGACTTCATCGAGCGCATCGACGAGTCCGAGAGCGAGGCCGCACCCGCGGCCATCGACTGATAGGGGAGAGCCGACGATGGCGTTCGCGAAGGCCATGATCATCGGCAACCTCGGGCGTGATCCCGAGATGCGCTACACGCCCAACGGCAAGGCCGTGACGGAGTTCAGCGTCGCGGTTGGCCACAGTCGCCCTGACGGCAGTGGCGGCTGGATTGACGAGGGAACCGACTGGTACCGCGTCACCGTGTGGGGCGACCGCGCAGAGCGCACCGCAGAGCAGTTCCGCAAGGGGAACAAGGTCTTCGTGGAAGGCCGGTTCCGCTCGCGCGAATATGACGCCAAGGACGGCACGAAGCGGACCGCGCTTGAGATCACGGCCGACAGCGTCATCAGCCTGGACGCCCGCGTCCGCAACGACGACGAGGGCGGCGCCTTCAGCGGCGGCCCCTCAGGTTCGTCCGGCGCGCCCGCAGGCTCATCGTCCGGCGGCTACTCCGGCGGTGGTGCAAACAGTGGTCCGGCGGTCCGGCCCACTCGCTCGGCCCAGCCGGCGTCCGCGCCAGACGACCTCGACGACCTCCCCTTCTAACTGACGATCCTTCCCGCGGCCTCACCGGCCGCTTCGGCGGGTCCGCCCGCTACTCCAGGAGACATACCCAATGCCCCCCGCAATGCGACCAAGCAAGAAGCGCGACGACATGTACCGGGACCGCCGGCGCCGGAAGGTCTGCTCCTTCTGCGCCGACAAGACGGCCGGAATCGACTACAAGGAGGTCAACCGCCTCCGTCGTTACCTGTCTGAGCGCGCCAAGATTGAGCCGCGACGGAAGACCGGGACATGCGCTGCGCACCAGCGTGAGCTGTCGGTTGCCCTCAAGCGCGCCCGACACGTGGCCCTGCTCCCGTACGCACCGCAGCACCTGCGCCCATAGCCTCGTGAGGCGCCTCGGCGAAACGCCGGTGGGCGCCGCACGGTTGGCGGCTGCCCGGTGATCGCCGGGCTGGTCCTGCTGGCCGGTGGCGCTGCGGCAGGCGTCTTCGGCTCGCTCCTGGGACTTGGCGGCGGGATCCTGATTGTCCCGCTGCTGACGTTCGTCTTCGGGCTGCCCCTGCGTGAGGCTGTGGCCGTCTCGTTGGTGTGCGTGATCGTCACGTCTAGCGCGTCGGCAGGCGTCTACCTGCAGCGGCACACGGCCAACCTCCGGCTTGGCATGGTCCTGGAGTTGTTCACCGCGTCCGGCGCCCTTGCTGGCGGCCTCGTGGCGTTCCTGCTCTCGGACCGCGTCCTGGCCGGGCTCTTTGCCGCGTTGCTGACCTATGTGGCCGTCTCGATGTTCCGGGCAGGTCGCAAGGCTCAGGCGGCGGCCTCGGCACCCACCGGGGCCGCACCGGCACTCGACACGGGTGCTCCTGCGCCCGGCAGCTTCACCGCCACGCTTGGGGGCGATGACTACAGCGTCAGGCGGCTCCGGACGGGCATGGCTGGCTCTGTGTTTGCGGGGCTCGTGTCCGCGCTCTTGGGCGTTGGCGGCGGCATCGTCAAGGTCCCGGTGATGAACCTGGTGATGGGCGTGCCGCTCAAGGTGGCCACCGCCACGAGCAACATGATGATTGGGATCACCGCCACCTCGTCCGCGGTGATCTACCTGTTGCGCGGGCAGATTGATCCGTACGTTGCGGGCCCAACGGCGCTGGGCGTCTTTGCCGGGGCCATGATTGGCTCGCGGGTTGCCGCCCGCATCGACGTGCGCCTGCTGCGCCTGCTCTTCATCGTGGTCATGATCTACAACGCCATCCAGATGGCGCTCAAGGCGCTGGCGCTGTGAGCGCAGCTGCGGCCCCCGCCCCCGTCCCGGCTGCAACCGGGGCCCAGACGGCACGCCGTCTCGAGACCCTCGTGGCAAGGATGCTCACGATTGGCACGCGGGTTGCCGTGGTGCTCGTCCTCATCGGCGTCGTCCTGATGCTCGTCAACGGGATTGACCCGCTCACCACCGCGCTCAAGCCGTTTGCCCTCACGTCTATCCTCGGCGATCTCGCGGCGCTGCGCCTCGAGGGCTTCCTCTGGAGCGGTCTTCTGGTTGTGATGGCAATGCCGGTGGCGCGCGTCGTCGTGTCGGGCTTCGGGTTCC
>CAIXZV010000065.1 GCA_903924005.1 uncultured Chloroflexota bacterium
CCTCTGCCCCAGCAAGGCCCACGCCGACTGCGCCACGGCTCGTGACTCCGAAGCCGCGCGACACGGCAATCGTGGCGGAGAACGCTCTCCGCGGGGACGGCCGCTGGGATGACCAGCAGGCCAGGGGACTCGCGGAAGCGTCTCTGGGCACGGCCTCCGTGGCGCCCGGCGACTTGCTGTCGCTTCGGGCATCAGGTTCGGGCCGGGTGAGCGTCGAGTGGTATCGCCTCGGGTGGTATGGCGGTGTCGGCGCGCGTTTGCTGCGGACCGACCGCGATGTCGCACTCACAGGCCAGCCCACCGCAACCGTCGACCGCCACACCGGCATGACGGAAGCCCGTTGGACATCAGTTCTGGACGCGCGAGCCCCATCTGACGCCCCGAGCGGCATGCTGCTGGCAGTCCTTCGTGCGGCTGGCGGACAATCGATCGCCAGCGTCCCGATTGTGCTGCGACCCAACCCCGCTGCGCCACGACGGGCGCCAGTCCTATTCGTGAGCGCCGCCGCGACGTGGCAGGCGTACAACTCGTGGGGCGGGGTGGACTTCTACGACGACTTCACTGGGGCCGCCGTGCCCGCCACGGGCAGCCACCGCGCAGCCGCCGTCTCATTTGACCGACCGTATGCCCTCGATGGCGGGGCGGGCTACCTGCGGCGCTGGGAACTCCAGTTCATCCGCTGGATGGAGCGCGATGGCCGGGACGTGGAGTACGTCGCCGATGTGGACCTGCAATTGAACCCGAGCCTCGTCGACGGCCGTCGGCTCGTGGTGATGGCGGGCCATCCCGAGTACTGGTCGGGGCCGATGCGGAACCGGATTGAGGCTGCCATTGCGGCCGGCACCAACGTCGCCTTCCTCACTGCGAACGAGGTCTACTGGCAAGTGCGCCTCGAGGACGGTCCCGCCGGACCCGCGACGCGCATCGTCTGCTACAAGAGCCGGACCGCCGACCCGATCACGGCCACCGATCCGTCACTCACGACCTGCCGCTGGCGCGAAGCGCCTGTCTCGCGCCCGGAGGCGCCGCTCGTCGGTGAGATGTATGGCTCCATCTGCCGGCGGCTGGGCGATTGGGTGGTTCGTGCCCCCGGTCACTGGCTGCACGAGGGCACGGGGCTGGCGGCGGGTGACGCGATCTCAAACCTGGTCGGCCAAGAGTTTGACGCTTACTTCCCTGAGTTCGCCCAGCCGAACACGACCATCCTTGCGCAGGGTCCGGTGGATGCCGTGCCCAGGCCCACAAACGATCCGAGCCTCATCCAGAGCCCTCCCGTGCACAGCGCCACCACCTACACAGCGGCCTCTGGGGCCACGGTCGTCGCCGCAGGGACGTTCCAGTGGTCTTGGGCTCTCGATGGCTACGGCTCGCCGGACTTCCACGGGATGCGAACGCCGCTGGACCAGCGGGTTGCCCGCATGACGAAAAACCTGTTCGACCGCCTCGGCGACGGATCGCTGGCACCCTGACGGGGTCCCGCCGACGGGGCGGGTGCTAGAGTTCCGACCATGCTTGACCACGAGGAGAAGTTCCTTTTCAAGGAGGAAATCCTCCAACTCGCCACCGCCCTCAATGACCCGGGCTCCCTCGACAACGTCGAGGATCTGCTGACGGACGTCATCACCAGCCCGCGCTTTGATTCCGAGGTGTTCACCCTCGAGCGGAGCCTACAGGTCATGCTTGGAGCCCGCCCCGGCACCACGCTCGTGGGACTGCTCACCGTAGCGCCAGAGGTGTTTGAGGAGGTTGCGGAGGTCCGCATCGCTGCCGAGGTGTACGAGCGCCTCGTGGCGTGGCGGGCCCGCTTTGGCCTCGCCATCGACAACGCGCTCAACTTTCTCAACAACCCAGATGGCATCCAGGGCCACAACTTCGGCACCCAGGTTGCCCACGTGGACGACCGGCGCGTCCTGCAGGGCCGGCTCACGATGGTCCGCTACAACAACGAGCCCCAGTTCTTCCTTGCGGACGCCGCGGTCTTCCTGGGGCTGGTCACCGACATCATGGAGCGGCTTGGCCCGCATCTGGAGCCTGACTCCGTGGACGAGGAGCTGCTGACGCGTCTCCGCGAGGCTGTCGCGCTGATCGAGCGCCGGACCGCGCCGCGCGGCTGAGCCGCGGCTTGTGCGCCACCTGTACCTCGCCGCCACCGGGCAGAACCGGGGCAAGACCACAGCGTCGCTGGGCCTCATTGACGGGTTCCGCCGGCGGGGCTTCCACACGGGCTTTATGAAGCCCGTCGGCCAGCGCACCGTCATCGAGGACGGGCTGCCCGCCGACGAGGACGCCGTGCTCATGCGGGCGATCTTCGGTCTGCCGGAGCCGTACAGCGTGATGAGCCCGGTCCACATCCCGCGCGGGTTCACCAAGGCCTACATCGCGGGTGACGTGGTGGAGGATCTGGGCGCCAAGGTGGTGGCCGCCCACCGCGAGTTTGCCCACCACGACGTCCTGCTCATTGAGGGCACGGGTCACGCGGGCGTGGGCGCGGTGGTGGGGCTGTCCAATGCAGCCGTGGCAGCGATGCTCGGCGCGCCGGCCGTGATCATCTCCGAGGGTGGTGTGGGCCGGCCCATCGACGAGATCGTCCTCAACGCCGCGCTCTTTGCCGCGCACGGGGTCCCTGTGGCGGGCGCCTTGGTCAACAAGGTGCGTGTGGACGAGCAGCCGGGCATTGAGCGGACGCTGGAGCGGGGCCTCGCCCGCCACGGGATCCCGCTGCTGGGCATCCTGCCGTATTGGCCAATCCTGTCGAACCCCACGCTGGGGATGATCCTCGAGGGTGTGGGCGGACGGCTGATCCACCCTGGGCCAGATCTGGACCGGGTGATCGAGGGGGTCGCCGTGGGCGCCATGGAACCGCACCACATGATTGAGCACATTGGCCCCGGGACCCTGGTGATCGTCCCCGGCGACCGCGAGGACGCCATCCTCACGCTGGTTGCCGCGCACGTCGCCGATGACGCACGCGAGGCCGCCCGACTCCACTCCCGCGAGCACCTTGACGCGCTGGTGGACGGGACGCCCGGCGCCGTTGATGTTGGCCCCGGCAACCGGGCGCTGGGCATCGTGCTCACCGGTGGCTATGAGCCGCGCCCAGAGGTGATCCAGGCCATCCGCAACGCGGGGATGTTCGCCGCCGCCGTCCGCGAGGACACCTACACCGTTGCCTCGGAGATCCACGATCTGCTGGTGAAGACGCACGCGGCCGATGCGGGCAAGATTGGGCTGATCAAGGATCTGGTCTGGGAGCACTTGCGGATCGACCGGTTCCTTGATGCGGCCGCCGTGGCGAAGACGGCATGAGCGCCGCCCCCAAGGCCAGCACGCTTGCCAGTTCGCCGGTCTCGCCGGCCGCCTCTCCGCCTCCCCAGACGGCGCTGGCCGTCGTCGTCACCGGCGGGCTGGCATATGGCCTCTACTTCGGTGCGTTTGGCGCATGGAGCCCCTACTTCCCGGTCTACTTCACCGGCCTCGGGGCCAGCCTTGCCGTGATCGGCGTGCTCTCGGCGATCCCGGCGCTGGTCCAGATCGTCGCCGCTCCGGCGTGGGGCCTCCTGGCCGACCGTCTCGGCGACGTCCGGCCGCTCCTGCTTGCTGGGGCCATCGTGGCCGGCGCCAGCGCGCTCCTGCTCGCGGGGAGCCCACCCATCGCCCTGCTCTTCGTGGGCGTCACGGTGTTCGCGCTCGGCACTGCGGGCATGCCCGCCATGATCGACGCCCACGTGGTTGTGCGGCTTGGCTCGGCCCGCGACCGGTTTGGCCAGGCCCGGGCCATCGGCTCCATCGGCTTCATCGCGGTCTCCATCATCACCGGGTGGATCGTCGCCGCGAGCGGGGCGCGGTCCCTGTTCCTGATCTTTGTGCCGCTGATGGTCCTGACCGGCGTTGCCGCAATCACCTTGTTCGGTCGACCGGTCACGCGCGAACGGGTGGGCGGCATTGGGCCGATGGGCGCGATCCGGCTGTTGAACAACCGGTCGCTGGCGCTGTTCTTCCTTGGGGCCTGCGTGACCTGGACCGCGGCCAGCGGGGGGCTGACCTACTTCTCGCTGCGCCTTGTGGAACAGGGGGCAGACGCCGGGCTTATCGGCATCGCCTGGGCGGTCAACGCCCTGATCGAAGTGCCGATGATGCTGCTCTTCCGCCGCCTCACCAGGCGCTTTGGCGTCAGGGCGCTGATCGTGGGCGGCGCCGTGGCGTTTGGACTGCGCTCGGCGGGCTGGGCGCTGGCGGGGAGCGCGGTCGCGTCGGTGCTTGCCAGTTCGGTGGGCGGCGTCGGCGTGGCGCTGTTCCTGGTGGGCACCACGGCGTGGGTGGCGGACCGGACGCCGCCAGCACTGCGGGCAACGGCGCAGGCGCTGTTCGTGGGCACCACGTACGCGGTTGGCGCCATCGTCGGCGCGCTGGTCGCCGGGTTTATCGCGAGCGGATGGGGCCTGTCAACGATGTTTGCCTGCTCAGCCGCCACGGGGTTCACGGGAGCGGCCATCGTGTGGCTCGCCGTGGGGCGGCCGGTGCTGTGGGGCCGAACGGCCGCAGGCTAGCCCAGCCCCGCGCCGTCCAGTCGCCGCCCGGCTGCCGCTTGCGCATGCCAGTGCTTCGGCTTGGCCCGAAGCACCTGCAGTGCGCACTCGGAGGGACACCTCCTCCCCCCACCTGCGCACGACGCGCGCAATCATCGGCTTCGGCCCGGTTGCTCAGCCCGCCAACTCGTTGTCGATGAGGCGGACGCCGTCGATGCGGACCGCCATCGAGAGCAGCGCTTCGCCGTCGATGACCGCAAGCTCAGCCAGCGTGTCCGGGTGCGCCACGGACACGTAGTCCGGATCGGCGGCGGGCTCGGCGGCGAGGACGCGGGACATGGCCGCTCGCACGGCATCGGCGGAGCGCTCGCCAGCGTCAATGGCCGCCACGCCAGCCGCGAGCGCGCGGTGTACCACCGGCGCAGCAGCCCGGCCCGCAGGCGTGAGTCGCACGTTGCGCGACGACATCGCCAGGCCATCCGCCTCGCGCACGGTTGAGCAGGGGACCACGTCCGTGGGGATTGCCAGATCAAGCGCCATGCGCCGGATGACGGCCACCTGCTGGTAGTCCTTGCTGCCGAAATAGGCGCGCTCGGCCCCAACCAGGTTGAACAGCAGCGCCACCACGGTGGCCACGCCGTCGAAGTGGCCGGGGCGCGCGGCGCCTTCCAGCGGCAGCGCCACCGCACCCATCGCCACCCGCGTGTCAAACCCGGGCGGGTACACCTCGTCCACCGTGGGCGCAAAGACGATGTCCGCGCCGGCGGCCTCGCAGATGGCGTTGTCCCGGGCGACGTTGCGCGGGTAGCGCTCAAAGTCGGCCGTCTCGCCAAACTGCTTGGGGTTGACAAAGTTCGACACGACGACGGTTGCGCACTCGGCACGTGCCCGCGCGACGAGGGAAACGTGGCCGTCATGCAGCCAGCCCATCGTGGGGATGAAGCCGAGCGGGCGGGGGACCGACGCCAGTGCGGCGCGGAGCTCGGCCCGTGTGGTGACGACCTGCATGACGTGTCCGGGTGCTGGGAGCCGAACCGGCGCCTAGAGGTCCCGGTCCAGCGGGATGCCGCCTGCCGGGATATCGGCATCGCGGTCGTCGCGGACGTCACGGATGTCGCGGTCCGCGCGGTCCGCGCGGTCCGCAAGCCCGCGGCCCAGCACCTCGTCCAGCACGGACGGATCCATCAGCACGGTCTCCGCATCGGCTGGGAAGGTGCCCGCCTCCACGTCTGTCTTGTAGCGGCCAATCGCGTCAAGGATGGTCCCGTGCAGGTCCGCGTAGCGCCGCGCGTGCTTGGGCGCCCATTCGCCCAGACCCAGCGTGTCCGTGATCACCTGGATCTGTCCGGAGCACCCGGCGCCAGCGCCGATGCCGATGGTGGGGATGTGCAGCCGGTCCGTGATGGCCTGAGCCAGCTGTCCCGGGACAAGCTCCAGCACGATGGAGAAGGCGCCGGCCTCCTGGACGGCGAGTGCGTCGGCGAGGAGCGCGCGAGCCTGCTCGCGGTTCTTGCCCTGGACGCGGACCTTGCCCAGCGTGTTGATGGCCTGCGGGGTGAGGCCGATGTGGCCCATGACGGGGATCCCGGCGCGGACCAGCTCCTCGATGACGCGGGCGCTGCGCACGCCGCCCTCGATCTTGACCGCCTGTACGCCCGCCTCGCGGAGGAAGCGGCCGGCGTTGGCCACCGCGTCCTCGGGCGTGGTGTACGAGAGGAACGGCATGTCCGCAACGATGATTGCGCGCTTGGCGCCGCGGACGACGGCCTTCGCGTGGTGGAGCATCTCGTCCATCGTCACGCGAACCGTGGTGTCGTAGCCCAGCATCACCTGCGCCAGGGAATCGCCAACGAGGATCAGCGGGATGCCCGCCTGATCCACGAGCCCGGCCGTGGGGTAGTCGTAGGCCGTGATCGTCGCGATGCGGACGCCGTCTGCGTACAGCTTGGCGATATCGAGGACGGACAGGCGGCGGACCGCTTCGTTCTGGGCGCTCATCAGGACTCCGTGCGTGGGCGCCCAGTGTGCGCCAGCGCGTCGCGAGCGTCCAACGCCCGCGCCACGCGGTTGAGGATGTGGTGGGCCACGTCGCGCTTGGACAGGAGCGGGAGGTCCTCGCGCGAGCCGTCCGCGGCGAGGATCTGGACGCGGTTTGTGTCGGTGCCAAAGCCAGACCCGGCCTCAGACACGTCGTTGGCGACGAGGAAGTCGGCGCCTTTGCGGCGGAGCTTCTCGGGCGCGCGATCCAGCGAGCCGGTCTCGGCGGCGAAGCCCACGATGACGGGTCTTGGGGTTGTGCCTGTCGCCTGCCGGCCAACTTCGGCCAGGATGTCTTCGGTGGGCTCCAGTTCAAGGGTGAGCGAGCCGCCGCGGACAAGCTTGTGGTCCGCGGTCTGGCGCGGGCGGAAGTCCGCCACGGCTGCGGCCATGATGAGGGCGTCGGCGCTGTCCGTGAACACGGCGTCAAGCACGGCCTCGCGCATCAGAGCCGTGGACTCCGCGTGGACGACGGCCGCCTCGGCGGGCAGCGACACCTCCACGCGCCCGGCGACCATGGTCACCCGCGCGCCACGGGCAAGCGCCGCCTCGGCGATGGCCACCCCCATCTTGCCGGTGCTGCGGTTGCCGATGAAGCGGACCGGGTCAATGGGCTCGGCCGTGCCGCCAGCGCTGACTACGATGTGGCGGCCGGCGAGATCCGCCTCATGCGGCGCAGCGACACGCGGCGGTCGGTCGGCGGCATCTGGGCGGCGGACGGGCCTGGTGCCCACGGTGGCAACGACCGCGTCCACGATTGTCGGCAGCTCCGCAAGCCTGCCGATACCGGTCTGGCCCGACGCGAGCGAGCCCGTCTCGGGCGGCACGAGCCGGTAGCCGAAGACGTCCTGGAGCCGCGCCACGTTGGCGCGCGTGGCCGGGTGCGTCCACATGTCGCCGTCCATCGCCGGGGCAACCACGACGGGTGCGGATGACGCGAGACAGGCGGCCGTCACGGGATCGTCGGCGATGCCGTTGGCCATGGCGCCCAGCCAGCGGGCCGTCGCCGGCGCCACAACGATGGCATCTGCCGTATCAGCCACAACGATGTGGCCGATGCGGTTGTCGGGCAGCAGCCCCAGCACGTCGGTCTCCACCGCGTGGCCGCTCAGCGCCTGGAAGGCGAGCGTGCCCGCGAAGGCGGTGGCGGCCTTCGTCATCAGGACCACAACCTCGGCGCCCTCTGCGCGGAGCAGGCGGACCAGCTCGATGGACTTGTAGGCGGCCACGGAGCCGCACACCCCGAGGGCGATGAGACGGCCTTCGAGCCTTCGGCTGGCGCCCGACGTCATCGCGCGGCCTCCGCGGTCTCGGCCAGCATCGCGAGCCCCTTGAGGGTCAGGTCCGGATCCACGATGTCCACGCCGTCGATACCGCGGGCCCACGGCGCCGCCGACAGCCCGCCGGTCAGCACGGTCTTGATGGTGGCGGGCGCCACGTGTTCGGCAGCCGCCAACTCCGCGCGGATGCGGGCCAGGAGCCCGGTGGCGAGCGCCTGATAGCCCAGGACAGCACCCGACTGAATGGCACTCACGGTGTTGGTGCCGATGGCGTGCTCCGGAGCCCGCAGCTCCACTCGGGGCAATTTCGCGGTCTTGGTGGCAAGCGCCTCAATGCCAAGCGCAAGCCCGGGGGCGATGGCGCCGCCGACATAGGCGCCGTCGGGCGCGACGCAGTCAAACGTGGTGGCCGTGCCAAAGTCAACGACGATTGCGGGCGTGCCGTAGAGGCGTCCGGCGGCGAGCGTGTTGACCAGGCGGTCCGCGCCAACCTCGGACGGGTGGTCCACACGGCAGCCGATGGGCACCGTGGCGGCGCTTGCCGTGATGGTCGGGATCCCGCGGCGGGCAGTGGCCGCCTCAATTGCCGTAGTGGCAACGGGCACGACGGACGCCAGGGCGACCCGCTCCACCTCGTCGAGGCTCCGGCCGTCCAGCGCCAGGAGACCGCTCACCAGCAGCTCCACCTCGTCGGCCGTGCCGTGGCGCGGGGTGGCGGCGCGGCGGACGCTGACAATCGACCCCGCTTCGACCACGCCGAGCGTGAGGTTGGTGTTGCCGACGTCGATCACCAGGAGCATGTGCCGATGATACGGGTGCCGCGCGAGCGGGCCGCAAAACAACCCGGTGACGCGCGTCGCCCGTTCTGTTAGCCTGCGCCGCCATGCGTCCCCTCCGCCGTCCCGGCCGTCCCCGCCGTCCCCGGATCACCGCTCGCCGCGTCGTGGGCGTGATCGTGGGGCTGCCGCTGGCGTACCTCCTGATCATCGTCGTGGGAGTGCACCTTGGCTGGGGCCCGCTTCACGGCAGCACGCCGCTCAAGGAGCGGCTGTTTGGCGCCGGCGGGCGCATCGCGTTTATCGGCAGCACCATCCCGGGCGCGCAGCCCGGCGGCGGCTACGGCGGCGGGACCACCGGTGCCGATGGTTTGCCCCACAAGGTGGTCCGCAACCTCGACGACTTCTTTGACCCGCAGGTCCTGCGCGTGGAGCCCGGCACCACGGTGGAGTTTCACAACGACGGCCGCAACCCGCACACGGTCACTGCAGACGACGGCAGCTACGACAGCGGCACCCTGGGCAATGGCGAGGTGTTCTCGCACACATACGACAAGGCCGGCGTCTACACGTTCAACTGCAAGCTCCACGGAGCGCCCGGCATCGGCATGGCGGGCGTGGTTCTTGTGGGTGACGCGCAGCTGCCCGCCGGCAAGGGCGGCGATGTGGGCCCCGGCCGCGAGCCCGTCCCAACCCAGCCCGGCAAGACCATCCACGTCCCCGCGGAGCAGCCAACGGTGCAGGCCGCCGTCAGCGCCGCCAAGCCCGGCGACCTGATCCTCGTTGCACCCGGCGTCTACCACGAGGCGGTTCTCGTGCGGACCCCGTACATCACCATCCGGGGCGAGGACCGCAACACCACGATCCTGGACGGCAACTACACGCAGTCCAACGCCATCCACGTGGTGGAGGCGGACGGCGTGGTTCTTGAGAACCTGACGGCCCGCCACTACCAGCTCAACGGCTTCTACTGGTCGTCGGTGAACGGCTACCGCGGGTCATACCTGACCGCCTACGGCAACGGCGACTACGGGATCTACGCGTTTGACTCGGTCTGGGGCCGGTTTGACCACTCGTACGCAGCAGGCCAGCCGGACTCCGGCTTCTACATCGGCCAGTGCAACCCGTGCCACGCCGTCATCGACGACAGCGTGTCCGTCCACAACGCGCTTGGCTACTCCGGCACAAACGCAGGCGGCGACCTGATCCTTGCCAACTCGGAGTGGGTGGACAACCTGGCGGGCATCGCGCCCAACACCCTGGACTCCGAGAAGATGGCGCCGCAGAAGGCCATCACCATCGAGGGCAACTGGGTCCACGACAACAAGGCCAAGGACGCGCCCACCAAGCGGCTTGAGTACCCCACGTACGGCATCGGCATCGTGATTGCGGGCGGCCGCGACAACCTGATCGCCGGGAACCTTGTGGAGGACAACCCGACGTTTGGCATCGCGATGCTGCCAAACCTTGACGACAACCTGTGGCCCACCCAGAACAACACCGTGCGCGACAACGTGGTGCACGGGTCCGGCCGGGCAGACCTGGCGCTTGGCGCCGTGAGCATCACGGGTGATTGCTTCGCGGGCAATGACTACAACACCAGCCTGCCGCCAGCCATCGAGACGTTCGCTGGCTGCGGCGCGCGCATCGGCGGCGGCGGCGATGCGGGGCCCACGTTCTCGCTGTTGGCCAAGTTTGGGCAGGCGCTGGGCGGCCACTGGTACACCGGCGACTGGAAGGCCGAGCCCCAGCCGCCGAGGCAGGCGCAGATGCCCGACGCGCTCACCGCGGCCCCGGTTCTGGCCGTACCGGAGACGGCAGTGCCCGGCGCCGTCACGATCCGGACAATGGACCAGACAAAGGCGGCCGCGTCGGCCGGTACGCGGGCTGGGCTGCCTGCGTCGGCATCGACGCCCGTCACGAGGGAGGTGATGATCTTGGGTATCCCGATGGCAGCAGGGCTAACCACGCTGCTGGGTCTCTACGGCTACATCCTGCCGTTCGTGCTGTACGCGGCCTGGGTGGCCATCTCGCTCTGGGACCTCGTCCGCCGTGAAGACATCGCCGACCGGCGCCGCTTCGGCTGGATGACGCTGGTGCTGCTGATGCCGTTTCTGGGACCGGTGGTGTACCTGGTGGCCGGCGGTTCGCCGATCAAGCGCTCCATCCGGCTGTACCTGGTGTTTGGCGCGATGGCGATGTACCTGGTGATCGCCGCGCTGGCGTTCATCCTGGAGCTGGTCTAGCTCTCGTGTGGCGCCGAGGCCCCACATTCCAGTCGGAGTGAACGGAACGAGGCGTCGCCGGCCGGTTTGTTCACTCTCGATGGAAACCGGGGCACATCGAGGCCCGGAACAGCGCTGTTGTCCATTCCGAGCGAAAACACAGGAGCTCGGGGCCAGGCCCCGTTCATTCGGAATGGATTCGGAATGGATATGCCGCCTGCTGCCGGCCCCGCGGCTGCGGTGTGCTGGGCCCACCTCGCGCAAACTTCACCCACCCGCAACCCGGCTGGTCGGTTACGATCCACCCTTGTCGGGCCGCTCCGGGAATGGCGGCACGGCGAGCTGTTCCACCGTCCTCGAGCCATGCGAGGTGGAAGCCCACCGTGACCAGCGAACCGCCCGCGAAGTTCTTCGTGAACTCGGGTCTCGTCACCAGCCGGACCGATATCCGGCACCTGCTCCGGCCCACGCTCAAGCAGACCGTCGCGTACCGGTATTACCGGGGACGCGAGCTGGTCGCGCATGGCATGGGCTGGGTTGAGCGCGTGGTGGCTGACGAGCCCGAGACTTCGACGTACTTCACGCCGATCGCCATCACGATCAACGTGGACTCCTTTGAGCATCTCGAGTTCGAGACGCGCCCCGACCAGTTGATCGTCTACACGCTTGTGCAGGGCGATGAGCGCGTGGTCGTGGAGTTCGTCCCGAGTGCACCTGCGGAGCACTTGGAGACGGCGCCACGGCAATTGGGGATTGACGATGGCGCGTTTGTCCAGTTGGAACTCCTCGGCCTGGAGGGGGCAGAGGAGTAACGCTCGCCGCCGATACGCAAACGGTCCGGGCTTCGGTGGCCCGGTGAGGGAGCCAGGAAACCACCTGAGGAGGGTCGAGAAACCCGTGAGCGCAATTGCTCAGTACTTCAAGTTTGCCGAGCGCGGCACCACGCTCAGCACCGAGGCCCGCGCCGGCCTGACCACATTCATGGTCATGGCGTACATCATCTTCCTGAACCCGAACATCCTGATGGGCGGGTTTGCGAAGGCGGGCGACGCCGCGTTCACCGGACCGGCCATCGCGGCCGCGACCGCGCTGGTCGCCGGCATCATGACCATCGCCATGGGCGTCATCGGTAACTACCCGCTTGCCCTGGCCGCCGGCCTCGGCATCAACGGCATCGTGGCATTCACGCTGACCCTCGGCTACGGGCTCTCCCCGGCCGGCGCGATGGGCGTGATCCTGCTCGAGGGCATCGTCGTCATCGTCTTGGTGGCGGTTGGCTTCCGGGAGGCCGTTATGGCCGCCGTCCCGCTTGCCCTGAAGAAGGCGATTGGCGCGGGCATCGGCCTGTTCATCCTCTTTATCGGCTTCGCCAACGGCGGCTTCGTCGTCGCGAACGCGCCGGCAACGCCGGTCACCTTCCACCTGCCCAGCGCGCCAGCGGACTTTGTGTTCTGGATCGGCGTGATCCTGACCGTCGTTCTCTGGGTCCGGAAGATCCGCGCGGCGCTGGTGATCAGCATCCTGGTCACCACGGTCGTTGCCATCGTCTTCGGCGTCCAGAAGCTGCCCGCGGACTTGGCCTCACTCGTGGCATCCCCGTCGTTCACCACGCTTGGCCGTGTTGACCCGATGGAGGTCTTCAGCAAGCTCCCGATGATCACGGCGGTCCTCGTCGTGTTCACGATCATGCTGACCGACTTCTTTGACACGATGGGCACCGTGACCGGTGTCGCCTCGGAGGCCGGTTTGGCCAATGAGGACGGCTCCGTCCCCGGCGTCGGCCGCGTCCTGATGGTTGACTCCATCGCGGCTGCCGTTGGCGGTCTCGCCGGCGTCAGCTCCAACACCACGTACATCGAGTCTGCAGCGGGCGTCGCTGAGGGCGGCAGGACGGGCTTTGCGTCCGTCGTGACCGGCGTCCTCTTCCTGCTCGCGATCTTCCTCTCGCCGATTGCCGGGATCATCCCGGGCGTCGCGACGGCGCCTGCCCTGATCCTCGTGGGCTACCTGATGTTCACGCAGGTCAAGGGCATCGACATCTCCGAGGTTGAGGACGGCATCCCGGCCCTGCTGACACTGATCCTCATGCCGCTCACCTACGACATCACCGTGGGTATCGGCGCGGGCTTCATCAGTTGGGTCGTCATCAAGGTTGCCAAGGGCAAGGCCAGCTCCATTCACCCGCTCATGTGGGTGGTGGCCGTTGGCTTCCTTGTCTTCTTCCTCCAGGCCTACATCGTCGGCTTCCTGCCGAAGTAGGTTTGGCGCGCTCCCAAGCGCACACGCGAAGGACCGGTGGCCCTCGGGTCGCCGGTCCTTCGGCATTCATGGGGTGGCCACCCCGGGTCCCGCGGCGGCCGGGCCACCCAGGAGTCCAACTGCGCGGCGCCGGTGCAATTGGGCCGGAAACCAGTGCCACTTGCGCGGCGGCCGGGCACAACGGCGCGTAGGCGGTCACGCGGGCGGTCCAATTGACGCGTCTGCCGCGCCGTTGGGCCACCAGCCGGCCCGCGGCTGGGCCGGCTCACGCCGAAGGGAAGCCGCGGCGCACAGTCCGTGGCGCTGCGCGGGTCTCGGATCCGTTTCGGGCAGCCGTTTCCGGCTACCATCGCGGGGATGTTTCAGCGAACCGCGCTCCCGGACGGGCCTCGCGTGATCTCGGCCCGGCTGGCTGGGTCGCGCTCTGTGTCGATTGCCGCCTACGTGCTGGCAGGGTCCCGTCAGGAGACCGCCGCCGAGGCCGGTGTGGCGCACTTCATGGAGCACCTAACCTTCAAGGGCACCACGGCCTATCCCACCAGCCGCGCCATCTCCGAGGCGATTGAGGGTGTTGGCGGCTCAGCCAACGCTGCCACGGACCGAGAGTCCACCGTGTACTGGGCGCGCGTGCCCCTGCGGCGGGCCGCCACTGCCGTGGAGGTGATTGGCGAGCTGATCGTCCGCCCCACGCTTCGCGAGGCGGATATCGACCAGGAGCGGACGGTCATCATCGAGGAGATCCGCTCCTATCTTGATGACCCGGCCGAGTACGCCCAGATGCTCCTGTCGCAGGCGATGTTTGGCGATGGCGCGCTGGGCCGCGAGATCTGTGGCGACGAGGCGGGCATCCGCGCGCTGCCTGCCTCGGCAATTCGAGAGTTCTGGGAAGCCCGGTACAGACCGGTTAACACCGTTGTGGCGATTGCCGGCGATATCGCCCATGAAGAGGCGGTTGCGCTGGTTGCTGAGGCGTTTGGCGCAGGGACCGGTGCGCTCGGGGGGTACCCGCCCGCGCCGCTGTTGCCCGCCGGTCCACGCATCCTTACCGGCAAGCGCGCCACAACCCAGGCGCAGCTTGGCATCGGCCTCCCGGCGTTCCGACGCGACCACCCCGACACCTGGACCCTGTCCGTCCTGAACGGCGTGCTTGGCGACGGGATGTCGTCCCGGTTGTTCCTCGGCGTGCGCGAGGAGAAGGGGCTCGCCTACGACGTGTCGTCTGGGCTGGTGGAATACGCCGATGCAGGCGCCCTGGAGATCTCCGCGGGCGTTGATCCGGCCCAGCTCCCGGCAGCCATTGAGGCGATCCTGGGTGAGTTGGCGCGCCTGGCCCAGGACCCGGTGCCGGCTGACGAGCTCGCCAAGGCAAAGGCGTACATCTCGGGCGGGCTGGAGTTGCGCATGGACGACACTCGACACCTGGCGTCTTGGATTGGTGGTCAGGAGGCGCTGCACGCTCGTGTGCTGAATCTTGACGAGGCGCTCGCCGCCGTTGAGGCCGTGACGTCAGACGAGATCCTGCGGGTTGCCCGAGAGATCGTTCGCGACGACGCTCTCCGCATGGCCGTGGTGGCCCCGGCAAAACACCTGCGGGCCCTCGACCGCCATCTGAGGCTGCCGCGATGAGCCCCAGCAAGCGGCGCTCCGGGTCCGACGACGGGCTCTTCGCGCGTCATGAGTTTGCGTCGGGCGACGAGAGGGATGGCGCCGAGGGCGACGTCGCCGATGTCACAGACACCACCTCAGCGGGCGAGGTGATCGAACCAATCGAGCCGGCCGCCGTGCCTGAGCCGGCCGCCGTGCCTGAGCCGGCCGCCTCCCCTGCCATCGAGCCCGCCCCGGTGCCAGTGCTCGGCGGCCGCTCCCCATCGCTTCGGGTGGCCTCGCTGCATCTCCGCATGGGGCAGCACGCGCTTGCACGGGCCGAACTGGAAGCCTTTGCCGGTCGCGGCGGTCTCGACGACCAGGCAATGCTGGACCTCGCGGAGGTTCGCTGGCGCTCGGGCGATCTTGTCGGCGCCACGGAGGCGGCTGGCGCGTTGCTTGCCCGAGGCCACGAGCCGCTGCTTGCGCTGGTGATCGCCGCAGAAGGTTTCGCTACAACGGGCCGACCCACGGAGGCGCGACGGCTGGCGCTGCGAGCGGTTGAGGTGGCCGGCGAGGGTCTTGAGGCGGTGTTTGCCGGGATGCCCAGCGGGCGCGCGTGGCCGGACGGGTCGCTTCCCGACGAGGAGGCCGCGGAGCCCGAGCCTGCTGGCGATCCCGAACTCGCCGAGCTTGCCGCTCCCCGCGTGACCGCGCCTGCAGAGGAGCCGGCGATTGAGCCCGAGCCCGCGCCCGCGCCCGAGCCCGAGCCGGCGATTGAGCCCGAGCCAGAGCCCGAGCCCGAGCCGGCGATTGAGCCCGAACCGGAGCCCGAACCGGAGCCCGAGCCCGAGCCCGAGCCGGAGCCGGCGCCCCCACCCTCGCCCGCCGACAGCGCGATTGCCGCGGCGGCCGTGGCGATGCAGCACGGGCGCATCGACCAGGCATCGCTGCTCTTTGGCCTTGCGCTGCGCCTTGATCCAGGATCGGCCGCCTACGTTCTCGTCCAGCTCGACGCACCCACCAGCGACCCGCGCCTCGCGCTTGTCGAGGGTGACGCCCTCCAGCTTCTGGGGCGCGAAGCCGAAGCCCGGGACGCGTACGGACGTGCAGGCGGCTCGCTGTTTGCGTCTGGTCCCGGGGCCTGACCGTTACCCGGGGAACCGCAGGCGGATCAGACCGTCCGCGCCAGCTCTTGCGAGCCGCTACAGCTGGACCCGGCCCCCAGACGTGGCGGGCAGCGCCTCGAGGCCGTTGGCGTTGTCTGCTTGGGACCGGACGGCGTCGAGGAACTCCTCGTCGGTGATCGCCAGCAGCCGCTTCTGCGGCACGCCGATGTGGTGAAGCACCAACTCGATGGTCTTGTCCGTATCGCCTGCCCGGGCCGCGGCCAGGATGTCTCGGTGTTCGGCGATGGAGACCTCAAGGCTGCCGCGGAGTGAAGCGGACGGGCGCCGGTACGGGCTCATCTGACCGATCAGCAGGCGGTACATCTCAAGGTTCTTTGCATTCCCGGAGGCCACCACGAACGCCTCGTGGAAGTCAGAGTTGGCGTCAAAGAACCGCGTTGCGTCACGTGATGCGGCGGCGTCGGCCATGATGCCCATCAGCCGGTCAAACTCCGCGAAGTCCGCCACGGACAGGCGCGGTACGGCGAGCCGCACAGCGAGCGCCTCCAGCGCCTCACGCACCTGGTAGGCGTCGAGGAAGTCGCCCTTCGTGAGCGTTGTGACAACGGCGCCACGTCTTGGCGTGATCGTCACGAGCCCCTCTGATGCGAGGCGGCCGAGCG
>CAIXZV010000066.1 GCA_903924005.1 uncultured Chloroflexota bacterium
TGGAGCTCGGCGTGTCTGTGGCGGACGTCCACGCGTTTGTCCTGGGCGGCCACGGCGACACGATGGTCCCGCTCTCCCGGTACTCCACCGTGGCCGGCGTGCCGATCACCGAGCTGCTCCCCGCGGACCGCGTCACGGCGCTGGAGCAGCGCACGGCCAACGGCGGCGCCGAGATCGTCGCCCTGCTCAAGACGGGCTCCGCGTTCTACGCCCCGGCCGCGTCCACCTTCGAGATGGTTGACGCCATCCTGCGGGACCGCAAGCGCGTCCTCCCCTGCGCCACGCTCCTCCAGGGCGAGTTCGGCGTGGACGGGCTGTTTGTGGGCGTCCCGGTGGTGCTTGGGCGCAACGGAATGGAGCGGGTCTTCGAGATCACGCTGACCGCCGCTGAGCAGGCCGCGTTCAACAAGTCGGCCGCCGCCGTGGCGGAACTCGTGAAGACGCTGCCAGCCTGATCTGCGGCTAGCCCGCCCGCGCTTGACGCAGGAAGACGCCCCGGCCAATGGTCGGGGCGTCGTCATGTCTGGCGGTGCCCCGCGACACCGCAAAAACCAGCGATTCGTGGCCTGCACGTTGCTATTTGGCTAGTACGAACGGGTCCCAGACCGTTACTCTCTCCGCACGCCGGTGGAGAGGGCCGGCATTCCTGGTCGCCGCCCCCACGTCTCTGGGCGCGACGACATCAGCGCTCGCAGGGGCGCCCGGAAAAACAGGCTAAGCCTGGAGGAGGACAATGAACCGCAGAGTCGTGCTCACGTTTGCGGCAGTCGCCGGACTCGTGGTGGGGGCAACTTCGCCCGCCATCGCGGCTTCGCCTGCAGAAGTCTCCACGGCCGCCACGGGCGCCGGGATCAGGACCGCCCAGACGACGGTTACGAAGGTGACCGCCAACGGCGGCTTCAGCCATGGCGGCGGTCTGGCCATTGGGCCGGCGGCCACCGATGAGTTTGGCAATCTCGAGAACGAGGGTGACTGGATCGCCCCCAAGAAGGGCCTGTGGATGCCGAAGGCAGCCACGACCGCGAACCCGCCCGCGCCCGCCATCCCGACCGTCAACGGCAGCAAGGTCGTTGGCGCCGGCGACGCCAAGGGTGTCGATGGCATCTCCGGCACGGAGATGCGCTACGCCTCGCCCGACGGCAACCGCTGGAACTTCAGCCTTGAGCCCCCGGACATGGGCCTCTGCGTCGGCAACGGCTACGTGGTCCAGGGCGTCAACGGCGCCGTTCAGGTGCGCGACACCAAGGGCAACGCCCTGACGGACGTCACGCCGGCAAACGCGTTCGTCGGCTGGCCCGCTGAGTACCCGTCGGGTCCCGGCATCGGCGACCCGCGCTGCCAGTACGACCCGCAGTCGCACCGGTTCTTCATGACCTGGTACATCAACTACGGCATGAACGTGCTCTTTGGCACGCTGCTCGCCGTGAGCACCACCAGCAACCCGCTGGATGCGTGGAGCGTCTACGAGCTCCAGGATCTGGGCGGCGGCCTGCCGGAGTACGGCTACGGCCTGAACCTCCTCGAGGGCTGCAAGGTCGCGTGCTTCGCGGACTACCCGCAGCTCGGTCTTGACGGCAACGGCGTCTGGATCACCGCCAACGAGTTTGACTTCGGCCAGGAGCCGGCGTACTTCGGCGGCACCACGGTCCTCGCGCTCTCCAAGAGCGCGCTCGTCAGCGGCTCTCCGAGCGTCAGCGGCGTCGCGTGGGGCCTCGGCTACTCGGGCGAGGTTTACAACAGCGAGCCGCTGGCCTTCACGGTCCAGCCGGCGAGCACCCCGTCCGGCGGGTACGACCGCAGCTCGGGCGGCAGCCAGTACCTCATGGCCACCCGCGACATGTGGGGCACCGTCGACAACGTCCTCGACGTCTGGTCGGTCACCCACACCAGCTGGCTCCGGTCGGGCAGCGGGCCGATGCCCGTGCTCAACCACACGCAGGTTGTTGGCCAGTCCTACGCCTGCGACTGCCTGTCCGGCGCACCGGGCGGCGGCGCAACGCAGATGGACGGCGTTCATCCGCTCGTTGACTCGTTCGCTGAGCCCCTCAACAGGCTCGACACGAACGACGACCGGATGCACCAGGTCACCTACGCGAACGGCCTCCTCTGGGGCGCCGCAAGCACCGCGATGAACGTCAAGGGCAGCAGCTCCGAGACGGTTGGCGTGGCGTGGTGGACGGTCAAGGTTGGGGAAACCCACCATGACAACCTCACCGCCCGCATCAACAGCCAGGGCTACGTCGGCGTCAAGAACAGCTACGCCTGGTTCCCCGCGCTTGCGGTGGGCAAGGGTGGCGACGCCGTCATGGCCATGACCTTCTCCGGCCCGGATCGCTATCCGAGCACCGCGTACGTGACCCTTGGGGCTCGTGGCGGCGCAGGCGCGGTCCACGTGGCCGCCGCCGGTGTTGCACCGGCTGACGGCTTCACGGGCGTCTCGGCGTACACCCGCAATGGCACCGAGCGGTGGGGCGACTACAGCGCCGCCGCTGCGGACGAGCGCGGGCGCATCTGGTTCTCCACCGAGATGATCGGCAAGAACAACGGCAGATCGGAAAGCACACGTCTGAA
>CAIXZV010000067.1 GCA_903924005.1 uncultured Chloroflexota bacterium
CCGGATGACGAACAACCCGGTGCAGGCTGCCTTCTTCCCTCAGCGGCCGTTGTCGATGCGAACAACCCAGGTCCCGGTCGCCGGATCCGCGAGCAGCGGCACCACGGTCGCCGAGCCGATCTGCGTGGGCTCGCTGACCTCGAGCTGCTTGAGACCGATGGAGCTGCCGGCCGCAAGGCTGTGGAGCAGCAGCTCGCCGGGTGCCGGATTGCCAGCGGCGACATTGACGGAACCCGGGTCCGTCGAGGCGACTTGGTCAAGCGCTAGCCCGAGGTCCACCACGACATGCGGGCGGAGTTGCACGGGGACGGTTATGAGCGCACGTCCGGGCTTCGCTTGGCCGGCAGCCAGAGCTGCAACAACGCCTTTTCTGAGCGCCGGGACAGCCAGTCGTTCCGAGACTGCGGCTTTGGTGAAAGCACGGATGGTTGGGCGGAGGTTTGTGCCAGCCCCAGCCCACCCGGCACTTAGCGCGACGGCGAGCACCGCGACCAGAACCGGAGGGCTCGCCGACCGCACGAGCCGGCGATGCGCTGCCCAATTCCGAATAGCGGCCGGCAACTCCACCGAGACGGCCCCTATCCCAAGCGCCGCGGCGAAGGCGATCGCGACGTCGATGCCCGCGAAGTAGCGGTCTGACACATAAGTATGTCGTGCTGCTAGGAACAGAAGCAGCGCAGCAATACCCGGCCCAAGACCAAACAGTCCGAGAGCGATGGCCCACTGTCGCTGGCCAGCCAGACGAAGCCATCCGATCACCCCCAGAACAACCAACGCCGCTTCACCGATATACCGATGGGCGAGCACCGCGGCCAGTTGGGGCACAGTCAGGACGTGGTTACGCGTCGCCTCGGAGTAGCGCGCCGACACCGTCAGCCAGAAGAATGGGTCGCCCGTCAGTCGCCAGTCATGCGCCATTGACACCGGGATTGCAAGGAGCCCGAGGCCGATCCACCAGCCGCTCCGCGGGATCTTGCATCGGAACCGGCCAGGTGCGACGCTCGCGGCGGCCATCACAGCGAGTGCGGCCCCGATGACGACCACAGTCTCGAGCCGGGCCAGGGACGCGAGGGCCATTGCCGTGCCCGCCACGACGTACCGTGGCCTCTGCGCGCTGACCGCCAGACCGGCGATGGCCCAGAGCAGCATCGCCCACGGCGTCGCCAAGGCGAGGCTTGCATCAAAAAGCAGGGCGGGCGCCCCTGCGAGAGCCACCCCCGCGAATATCCCTGCCCTCCAGCCTCCGAGGCGCCGGGCGAGCGCGGTGGCGAGCGAGACGGCGACGGCGAAGGCAATGATCGTGACCCAAGTCAACACCCGCCAGTCGTGGGTGATCTCAAACAGTGGTCCGTACAGGAATGTGAGCAGCGGCTTTGGCGTCGTGGCGACGAAGGCCTCGAGGTGGCGGCCCTCCACGATGCGCTGGAAATGCAGGACCGCCACCGCGGAGTCGAAGGCGACTGGCCCAGCCTTGAACGGACGGCTCAACTCGAGCGCGAGCGTCGCCGCGAGCAACCCGGGAGCCACCCGCCACGCAAACGGAACGAGACGGCCGGGCATGCGATCCATGCCCGGCATTCTGCCGCATTCAGGGCGCTTCGCGCCTGATATAGCGGGGCGAAGGTTTTGCGCCTCGCGGCCACCCGGCCAGTGGTGCAGCCACTGGTAGACTGACCTCTCTGATGGAAAGTCCTGATCAAGCGACCGCCAGCCCGCGCATCGTCATCGTCATGCCCGCCTACAACGCCGCCAAGACCCTTGAGCGGACGTACGCGGACATCCCGCACGACCTTGTCCACCACGTGATCCTTGTGGACGACGTGTCGCGGGACGAGACGGTTGAGGTGGCGAAGCGGCTTGGTCTTGAGGTCATCGTCCACCGCCAGAACCTTGGCTACGGCGGCAACCAGAAGACCTGTTACGACCGTGCGCTTGAGTGGGGCGCGGACGTGGTGGTGATGCTCCACCCGGACTACCAGTACGACGCCACGCGCATCCCGGCGCTGGTGGCGCCCATCGTGGCCGGCGAGCGCGACCTGATGCTGGGCAGCCGCTTCTTGGGCGACCCGCTCGCGGGCGGCATGCCCCGGTGGAAGTACGTCTCCAACCGGTTCCTCACAGGCGTTGAGAACCTGGCCTTTGGGCTGCACCTCTCCGAGTACCACACGGGGCTGCGCGCCTACAGCCGCAGGCTGCTGGAGACCATCCCGTACCAGCGCAACTCGGATGACTTCGTCTTCGACCAGGAGCTCATCGCCCAGGTTGTGGCGGCCGGCGGCCTCAGCATCGGCGAGATTGGCGTGCCCACGCGGTACTTCGACGAGGCAAGCTCGGTCAACTTCAAGCGCAGCGTGGTCTACGGCCTCTCCACACTCAAGGTTGTGGCGCGGTACCTCGCGCACCGCCTGCGCGTCCGCCCCTCGACCAAGCTGCAGCCGAGAAACCCCGGAACCGACACCGCGACTGCCGGACCCGGACCCGACGCAGCCTGACCATGCCGCGCGGAGCCGGCAGGGCGCTTATCGGCATCGCCATCTCGGTGGCGGCGCTTGTGCTGGTCGTTCGCTCGGTTGACATCGGCGCCACCTGGCAGGCCATTCGTGGCGCTAACCCAGAGTGGCTGCTCCTGCTCCTGCTGTTTGTTCTTGGCGATGTGGCGCTCCGGGCCGTGCGATGGCGCGTGCTGCTGGGCCCCATCGCTGACGTCTCCCTCCGCACCACGGCTGCTTCGCTGCTTGTGGGCTACCTCGCCAACAACGTGCTGCCCGCCAGGCTTGGCGAGGTTGTCCGCAGCCACCATCTGGGCGAGCGGACGCGTCTGAGCCGATCCATGATCCTGGGCACCATCGTTGTGGAGCGTGTGGTGGACACGGCAGTGGTCGTGGTCATCGCCGCCATCGCCATCCTCGTGCTGTCCGTGCGGGGCGTGGTTGCGTCGGCCGTGATGGTTGGCGTGGCGCTGACGGGTCTCCTCGTTGTCGCCATCGCCATCGGCATGGTTGCGCACCGGCTGCCGGGCGCAAACCGGCTGACGGCCTGGATTGGCAAGTGGCCGCAGGTCCACGGGGCGCTGGTGCGGTTGCGTGCCGGGCTGTCGATTGTCCGGGACCTGCCCACGATGGTCGCTGCCGTGCTGCTCTCAATCGGCTCGTGGTCGCTCACCGTGCTTGCGTTTGCCGCGGCCGCGCAGGCCGTGGGTATTGAGCCAACCATTGGCCAGGCTGCCCTGCTGGCGGCGGGGACGAACCTGGCAACCGCGGTCCCGGCGGCGCCTGGCTACGTGGGCACGTTTGAGCTTGCCGCCGTCACCATCGCAACGTCCGTGGGCATCGGCCGCGAGCCCGCTCTGGCGTTTGCGGTGCTGGTCCACGCGACGACACTGCTGTTGACGTCCATTGGCGGGGCCGCAGTCTTTGTCGCCGGCAGTCGGCGCCACGCGGTGCCGGTGGCCGAGCCAGCCGAAGCGGAGGCCGACGGGTGATCGAGCATCTGGCCGCGCCGTGGCCCGGGATGCTGGACTGGGGCGGCGATTGGCTTGCGGACACCGCGTCCGAGCTTGCGCACCTGGGGTTTGAGTTGCGCGACGGGTCTCACCCCGGCACCCAGCCGGGTCCGCGGCTGCTGGTGGCGCTGCGCGATGTGCCAACGCTTGAGCACTTCGATCCTGAAGAGGTCACGTTCTGGGAGATCCACAACGGGCGCGGGCAGCTGGCTGCGCTGGATCGGCGTCGTCCCGTGCCGCAGCGCCGGCCGTTCTCGTGGGGTCGCATCCAGATCACGGACCGGATCCCCGTGAGCAACCAGTTCCTGACGTTTGGCGGGTTGCTGCTGGCTGACGCGCGGTCCACGACGGAGACACTGGCCGCGTTCACGTCCCGCGCTCCCATCGTGCGCTGGGCGGGTCACTCGCAGGGGGTGGACCCGATGGTGGACGACATCGGCGCGTTCTTTGCCCGTCTGATGGTGCCAATTGACTTTCAGCCCGAAGCCGAGCAGCGGATCGCGGCCGCAGATCCCGAGGCGCTGTACGCGGCGTTCGTCCACGATGCCACGGCGCGGCTGCGGCCCGGCGGGCAGCTCCGCGAGGCCCACCCGGACTTGGCAAACCAGATCTCCCACGAGGGGCACCGACTCGCCCACGACAACCCCGCCGCGTGGGACGCTGGCGCTGAGCTGCTGGGGTCGCTGGAGCTGGGCTGACGCTGGCTGCGGCAGTTCGGCGCCGCCCGGCGTGCTAGCCGCCCGGCGTGCTAGCCGCCCCCGAGCGCGCTGGCCGCCCGGCGCGCTAGCCGCCCGGCGCGCTGGCCGCCCGGCGTGCTAGCCGCCCGGCGTATGCACTCCATGAGTGGCCCAAGGGCATCGCGGCGCCGAAGCCCGCGGCGCGGGCGCCTGGGGCCGGCGTGGGCGTCTGGGCCAGGTGCCGCCGCCGCCCTGCATGCCCTGGCAGTCGCGCCATGCATACGTGGCCCTCCGACGGGGCGCCCCAGCGTCGATCATGGTGCCGCCAGGCCGCGTTGCGCTGTCAACTAGCACCATGTGGCTCCGCATCCCATGTGGCCAACCATGGGGTGCATACCCGCGGGCGCTAGCCGGGGATGGACTCCAGATCGGCCTCGATGACCTCGCGATCATCGTCTTCGACCACCCCAGTCAGCGCCTCGCGGGCCCGAGTCTTCCACTGTGATGCACCCGCCGCATCGCCGGCCACTGATAAGGCCCGCGCCTTCGCCTCGGCAACGGCCGCGGCGTCCCAGTCCTCAAAGCCCTCGCCACCGGCCTCCACAATGGCGACCGCCCTACCAGCGTGGTGCAGCGCCGGCTCGCCACGACCAAGCAGCGCGTACACGCGGGCGCAGAGCCAGTGACTCCTCGCCTCGTTTGCAGCGTTGCCGACGCGGCGCCAGTGCCAGGCCGACGCGTGGGCCGTGTCGATCAGCTCGTCGTCCTGGTCCGCGGTTCGGCCCTCGATTGCCAACAGGTCCCAGGTGCGGTTGTAGAGTCCGGCGCCAAGGGCACGGTGGGTTTCGGCGCCGAGATCGGGTGGCTGGGTGGGCATGGGACGCTCCTCCAGGTTGCGGGGCGGGGACAGCGGCTACGCGCGCTCGAGCTCGCGGCCGATTGCTCGCATGATGAACCTGGCGGCCTCAGCACTCTTGCCGCCAAGCTTCTCGCCGCCATCGGCGTCGCCCGCATCAAGCGCGACGGCGAGGTCCGCCAGCATCATCGACAGCGCCGGCGTGCGCTCCAGGGCGCCCATGCCAAACGCGGTCTCCAGACCGGCGACCGCCAGACGCGCATTCTCAACCGCGTGGCCCTTGGCGTCAGCCTGCTCCCGGAAGGCAGTTCGTGCCGCCGCGGCCGCAGGACCTCTCGATGCCATCGTCAACCCGGCACCGCCCCGCCCAGCGGCCGGCCGTCGGCCGCCGCCTTCGCCTGCCAGCGCGCGGACCGCCACTCGGGCTCAAGGACGCTCATGTGCAGCTCGTCCCACCACGCGCCGTCACGCCAGATCGCCTCGCGCGAGCGCCCCTCGGTCACGAAGCCAACCCGCTCGTACGCGTGGATGGCGCGCTCGTTGAAGGCGAACACCGCAAGCGCCACCCGGTGCAGCCCCAGCGAGCCGAACGCGTGATCCACCATCAGCCGGGTTGCCTCTGAGCCATAGCCCTTGCCCCAGGCATCGTGTTCGCCAATGGTGATGTGGAACAGCGCGGAGCCGTTGTCGCCGTCAAGCTGGCTGAACGCGCAGGACCCGATCAGCCGGTCCGACCCCTTGATGTGGATCCCCATCGCCATGGCCTCGGGACCCACGGCCCGCATCAGGAAGAACCGCTCAATCTCCTCGGGGCGCATGGGGCCGTCCTGGTAGCGCGTCAGGCGCGCCACTTCGGGGTCCTGGTACCAGCGCAGGAAGTCCGCGAGGTTCTCGCGGGCATGGCGGCGCAGGATTACCAGATCACCGTCTATCCGTTCGGGGAACCAGCGCCGGTGGAGCATCACCGGCAACGCTATACCATCGGCCACATGCGCCGCTGGAGCGAAACTGCAGTGCGGGTCGCATCGACGACACGCACCTCAGAGAAGACCGCGATCTTGGCCGAGTATCTGGCGTCACTTGACGCGCCCTACCTGCCGATTGCCGCCGTGTTCCTCACGGGCCGGGCGTTCCCCGAGCACGATCCCCGAACGCTTGGCGTGGGCTGGTCCGGGCTTGCGGCCGCAGTTCTGGCCGTTGCTGGCGCCGACCAGGCGGCCTTCCGGCGCGCCTACGACCGGACATCCGATGTGGCGGCGTCGGTCCGGCTGGTGCTCGAGGAGGCCGGTCACACGGTCGAGAGCGGCGCAGAGGGCGCACCTGATGGCGGTGCGGAGGGCGAAGCAGAACCCACACTGGCCGAGACGTACGCTGCGCTGGAGGCCATCGAGGCCGCCGCCGGCGCCGCCGCAAAGCAGGCCATCCTGGAAGCGCTTCTGCGCCGCTGCTCCCCGGCAACCGCTGCGGGGCTCGTCAGGGTGGTGACGGGGGAGCTGCGGATTGGCCTGCGCGAGGGGCTGCTTGAGGCAGCCATCGCCCGGGCCTTTAACCGCGAGCCCGCCGCTGTCCAGCGCGCTGGCCAACTCACCGGCGACGTGGGCCGGACCGCCGCCCTCGCGCGCGACAACCGTCTGGCGGACGCCACGGTGACGCTGTTCCACCCCCTGCGCTGCATGCTGGCGTCACCGGCCGCGGACGCCGCCGAGATCATGACCCGGCTTGGGCCCACGGCCTGGGTGGAGGATAAATACGACGGCATCCGCGCCCAACTCCACCGGCAGGGGAGCGAGGTCCGGCTCTTCTCTCGCGACCTCAACGATATCGGCGGACAGTTCCCCGAGGTGGTGAACGATGCCCGCCACCTGTCGTGGGCGGGGATCCTCGACGGCGAGATCCTCGCCTGGAAGGATGGCCACGTGCTGCCGTTCCTCCAATTGCAGGCGCGGCTTGGCCGGAAGGCGCCGTCAGCCAAGATCCGGGCGGAAGTGCCCGTGATCTTTGTCGCCTGGGATGCACTGGCGCTTGACACGGACGGCGACGCGGCCACCACGTCGCTGCTGGACGAGCCCCTGGCGGAGCGCCGCCGCAGGCTTGAGGCACTGCACCTGCCGCTTGCCGCCGATGGTGGACGGTTTGCGCTGAGCCACCTGGCCAGTGTGGACTCGGTGGCGGCGCTGGAGGCAGCCTTCACGGCGGCCCGGGCGCGGCGCAACGAGGGCCTCCTGGTCAAGGATCCGTCAAGCAGGTACACGCCCGGTCGCCGGGGTCTGGGCTGGCTGAAGATGAAGAAGGCGCTCGCAAGCATCGATTGCGTCGTGGTGGGGGTTGAGACCGGCCACGGCAAGCGCCACGGCGTGCTGTCGGATTACACGTTTGCCGTCCGCGACACGGCGGCCGGGACGCTGGTCACCATCGGCAAGGCGTATAGCGGGCTCACTGACGCGGAGCTTGCCGAGCTCACGCGCTGGTTTGAGGCGCACACCATCTCCGTGCACGGCCGCTACCGAGTGGTGGAGCCGTCGATCGTGGTGGAGGTGGCCTTTGACGTGATCATGCGCAGCATCCGCCACCGTTCCGGTTTTGCCCTGCGCTTCCCGCGGATTGCCCGCCTCCGGCCCGACAAGACGGCCGCGGACGTCGACACGACCGAGACCGTCACCCGGCTGTTTGACGAACTCCAGGTTGGGGCCGAACACCTCGTGACCGCTACCGCTCGCCGCTGAGAGGTTGTCCACACGATCCGTGTGGTTAACGCCTGCGAAACACGACGCTCGCGCGATGTTTACGCGCTGACGTCGGTTCGTTCACAAGCCAGCCATACGTTGTGGACACGGCCCGGAAGAAGCGATCCCCAGGGTGTGCCCCTCGAGTCAGCGAGATCGCCCCGGTGCCAGGAGGATTGCCTGTGGGCATGCACATCGCCCGGTTCGGGCGCGCCGCCGGCGCCGCGGCGCTTGCCGTCGCGGTCCTGTCGACGTCGAGCTTCGCCACGACGACCCCGACCGTCCCGACCACGGACGTCGGCACGCTTGCCGGCATCGGCGCCACGTTCCCGGCCCCGCTCTACAACGAGTGGGCCAGCCAGTTCAAGGCCGACAACCCCTCAGCCATCGTCAGCTTCACGTACGCCGCCAACGGCTCCGGTGCCGGCGTCACGGCCATCAAGACCTCTGCAGCCGATTACGGCGCCTCCGACGCGGCCCTGTCCAACGCCGACATGACGGCCACTGCGGGCATCCGCGGCGGCGTCACCAACATCCCTATGACGGTCGGTGGCGTGGTGCTCGCGTACCGCCTTGCCAACGTCAAGTCGATTGCGACCGGCCGGGTGGTCACCCTCAAGCTGACCGCGTCGGTCATCTCGAGCATCTACGCCGGCACGATCACCTGGTGGGACAACGCCGCCATCAAGAGGATCAACGCGGGCGTCAGGATCCCCCACACGAGGATCATCCCGGTCCGCCGCTCGGACTCCTCGGGCACCACGTTTGTCTTCCAGTCTTACCTCAACCAGGCCGCAGTCTGGAAGTGCATCCAGGGCGTTGCCGGACCCCAGAAGACCTTCAACACCGCCCCGCAGACCTGCCTCGGCGGCAAGTCAATCCCCGGCGTCGGCGCCCCGCGCAACGCGGGCGTCGCAGCCAAGGTGGCCTCCCTCAACGGGGCTATCGGCTACATGGAGTACGCCTACGGCGTCACCGCCGGCCTCAAGATGGCCCGCGTCAAGAACAAGGCGGGGATCTACATGACCCCGACCACCAGCTCCTTCTCGGCCGCCGCGGCCGCCGCGGCACCCACGGTTCCCGCCGACCTGCGTGCCGCCCCGATCATCCAGAAGCCTGGCGTCACCTCCTGGCCGATCACCGCGTTCTCGTACCTGCTCTCGTACAAGGATCTGTCCTTCATGGGATCAACCGAGAAGGCGCAGATGTACGTGGCCTACCTCTACTGGTCGCTGACCACGGGCCAGACCTTTGCCCGCCCGATGGGCTACGCCCCGCTCCCCGCGTCCATCAAGACCAAGGCGCTCGCCGTGCTGCACACCCTGCAGTACAACGGCTCCGCCGTCTGGCCCTGATCGTCAATCGGACAGGCTCTGTATCGCCCCGCCTTCGGGCGGGGCGATACGCATGCCGACGACCATGACGCCCCTCCCCCTCCGTGACCGACTCGCGCAACCCGTTGCGCGCGTCCCCGACCGCAGCTTCGGCCTGATCGCTGGCGGCGCTGCGCTCCTGGCGATGGCCGCCCTTCTGGGCATCGCCGTCCTGCTTGGGATCAACTCCGCCGACACCTTCCGCCGCTTCGGTGTGCTGGGCTTTGTCCTGGGTACTGCGTGGGACGTGGGCTCGCTTGCCTTTGGCGCGCTGCCGTTTATCGCCGGCACCCTGATAACGGCGGGCCTGGCCATGCTCATCGCCGTCCCCGTCGGCATCCTGGCGGCCCTGTACCTCGCCGAGTTTGCCCCCCGCTGGCTGGCACGGCCGCTGGTGATGCTCGTGGAGTTGATCGCCGCCATCCCGTCGGTGGTGATTGGCTTGTGGGGGCTCGTCGTCCTAACGCCACTGGTTCGCGACACCGTGGAGACGTGGGTGACAACAACCTTCCCCAACGTTCCTTTCCTTGCCGGTACGCCTGTCGGCAGCGACGTCTTCACCGCCTCGCTGCTGCTTGCCATCATGGTCACCCCGACCATCGTCGCCGTGAGCCGCGAGGTGATCCTGGCGCTGCCCGCCAACTACCGAGAGGCCTACATCGGTCTTGGCGCGACACGCTGGGAGACCGTCGCAACAGTGGTGCTCCCCTCGGTCCGCGCGGGCATCCTGGGCGCCTGCATCCTGGCCCTGGGGCGCGCAATGGGTGAGACGATGGCCGTCACGATGACCATCGGCAACGCCGACCGCGTGCCGACAGGGCTCTTTGACCAGGGCCAGACGATCGCGTCGAAGATCGCCACAAGCTTCGTGGAGGCCTCGGGCCCCGAAGAGGTGGGCGCTCTGCTTGGGCTGGGGCTCATCCTGATGGTGATGACGCTCGCGGTTGGCATCGTTGCCCGCCTGCTCGTGGGCCGGTCCCGCGCCGCGGCCGCCTCGTGAGCGCCGTGTCTGCCCCCGCGCCCGCCACTGTTGGCCGTGTCGCCGGGCTCGTGCTGACGCGGACACGCCAACGGACGCTGACCGATCGCATGATGCGCGGCCTGACGGCTGTCGCCATGGTGTCCATCCTGATCCCGCTCGTTGCCCTCGTCGGCTATGTGACGGTCAACGCGCTGCCGTGGATCGACCTGGAGTTTCTCACCACCGGACCTGTCAACTTTGTCCATGGAGGCGCCCTCAACGCCATTCTGGGCTCCCTCCAGATCATCCCGCTTGCCACGCTGGTTGCGGCACCCCTGGGCATCCTCGCCGGCGTCTTCCTTGCGGAGATCGCCCCGCCCCGCCTGGCCAACGTGATCCGGTTTGGCACCGACGTCATGGTGGGCCTGCCGTCCGTTGTGGTGGGCGTCTTCTGCTACGCGCTCCTTGTGGTCCCGTTCCACGGGTATAGCGCCGTGGCGGGCGTTGTGGCGCTCGCCGTGATCATGACCCCGGTCATCGCCCGCAACACCGAGGAGATCCTGCGTCTCGTGCCCGCCAGCGTCCGCGAGGGTGCACTGGCGTTGGGCATGCCGCGCTGGCGCGTTGTGCTGACGGTGCTGATCCGAGCGGGCCTTGGCGGTCTCGTGACCGGCGTTGTTCTTGCGGTTGCCCGTGGCGCCGGCGAGACCGCCCCACTGCTCATCACCGCACTCGGCAGCCGTCTCGTCAATGTCGGCCATCTCAATGAGCCGATGGACACGCTGCCAACATTTATCTACACAAACTCCGGCCAGCCGTCAGCCGTGCTGATTGGGCAGGCATGGGCTGCTGCA
>CAIXZV010000068.1 GCA_903924005.1 uncultured Chloroflexota bacterium
AACCGATGTCGACGACGGACCAGCTCCTGCTGACGGAGCTGGACAGGCAAACGGTGAAGGCCGCCCTGCCCTCTGTGCGGCGCACCTCGCCGGAGGCCGCGAGCATCATCAGTCGGCTGCTCCGGGCGACAACCAGTCGCCCGGAGACTGTGCAGCGCCCGTATGCCTCGGTTCGCGAGGTGGCGCGAGCGTTCTCGGTCACGGATCAGACGGTGCGCAACTGGGTGGACCGAGGGTGGATCGCTGGAAGCCGAGCCACGGAGCGAGGCCCACGCCGCATCCCCCGTTCCGTGCTGGCGTCCGCTGAGGCACTCGCCAGCCCGCGACCGGCAGTCCCGAACCTCTCTGCCGCGGAGCGTGCGGCGATCCTTTCGAGCCCGCGGCGCCAATCGGCCAAGTAGCCGTGCCGAGGAGTCCGCGGCCAATCGTCATCATCGACACCAGCGTCTTCCTGAAGGACGCGATGTCGAAGTCCCGGAGGGGCGCGGCATCGCAGGTGCTCGCGATCCTCCCGGTGATCGCCCACATCGTCTTGTGCGAGGACATCCGCGCAGAGCTCGTGGAGAAGGCGGTCGAACTCCTGGGCTGGACGGAGCAGCAGGTCCTGGCGCGCTACGGACCGGTCCTCGACGCCGCAGTCTGGATCACGCCAGCACCCGAACAGTCCTGGCACTCGGCGATCGTCAGTGGCGACCCGGACGACACGATGCTCCCCCGCGTGGCCGAAGCCGTCTTCACGGAGTGCGCCCACCTCACCGAGACGGACCAGCACCGCTACATCGTCAGCGAGAACACGAGGGACCTGCGGCCGGGCAGCAGCGCGGCGTCGTTCCTCTTCGTCACGGCGCACGACTTGCTTCGACGCCTTGAGTAGGGCGACCCCCTACTTGCCCAGCGCCCCCTCGAAGAACGCGGTCAGCCGCTGCTCGTACTCCGCCGTGTGCGTGAAGGCGGCCTCGATGTGGCGCGCGCCCTGGACAATCCACGGGGTCACCGGATAGCCGCCCGCGGTGGCCGCCGCCGCCAGCTGGGGCGCCTGCTCCACGCTGATCGTGGCGTCCGCCGTGCCGTGCACGATGAACACCGGGCGCCCGCGCAAGCTGGAGCGGAACAGCGCCGCGGGACCTGGGCTGAAGAAGTTGTCGCCCGAGATCACCGTGCCCGTCAGCAGCACGCCCGGCACCAGCCAGCCGGGTTTGCCCGTGGACTCCGCAAAGAACGTGGTGGCCGAGAAGATGTCGGCAAAGCCGCTGTCGATGAAGACTGCTGCTGCGGCAGGCTCATGACCCATGGCGATGGACACTGAGCCTGCGCCCATCGACTCGCCAAACAGGCCGATATTCTCCGCGGCGTAGCCCTTTGCGCGCAGCCAGTTCCACGCGCCGATGACGTCCTGCCACTCGTCGATCCCGCCCGCCCAGTGGCCGTCCTGCCGGGTGGACTCGCCGTGGTTGCGCAGGTCTGGCATCAGGACGCCAAACCCGTGGCGGACCAGCATCCCGGCCGGCAGCAGCGACGTGGGGTCGCGGCGACAGGAGCCCATGCCGTGGACGACGATGACCACGCGGTCGCCGCCGTCCGGCGGAGGCGCAAACCAGGCGCGCAGCGTGATGCCCGCGGTGAGGCTGTCGATGCTGACGTCCTGCGCGTCAAACCGGTACGGCGCGGCATCGATGAACGGGCCATCGGCCTTGTTCCACGCGCCCACGAAGTTGGCCGGCGTCTGCGAACCCCACAGGTCAAGACACCCGCGGTCAACAGTGGTGTTGATGTTCCAGGCAACGCCGCAGACGCCGAGGTAGCCGACGACGCCCACCAGCGCCGCGAACACCGAGAGCCGAAGGATCCGCCCAAGCCGCATGGCGCGATGGTGTCGGCTGGGCCCACGGCGAGAGAAGTGCCATTTCGCACATGCAGTCCCGAGGACTGCTGCACATACTCGGGCGGCGGCGGTGCGAGAGCAACCCGAGCAGGATCGGGCGTGACCGCCAGGACAGGGAGGGCGCATGAGCGGGCCGTATCCGCCGCAGTACTCGCCGCCCACGGGGTACCCACCGCAGCAGTATCCGCCCGGGTATCAGGGCCCGCCGCCCGGGTATCAGGGCCCGCCGCCAAGCGGCAACCCATGGGGCGCCCCGCCGCCCGTCAAGCCAAAACGCGGCTGCTTTGGCTGCCTGCTCCGCGGCTGTCTGGTGCTCGTCGTGCTGGTCATCGCGATGAGCGTTGGCGGCTACTTCGCCATCCAGAACGGCATGGTGACGCCGGCCATGGTGCTCAATCTGATCGGCATAGGG
>CAIXZV010000069.1 GCA_903924005.1 uncultured Chloroflexota bacterium
ATCCCGGGCATCCTGCTCGCCATTGGCATCGTGGCGTGGTTGGGCCAGGGCCTGGTGCAGATCATGCTGGCCGTAGCCGTGACCAACGCCCCGATCTTTGCCCGCATCCTGCGGGGCAGCCTGCTCGCCCTGCGCGACGCCGAATTCGTCACGGTCGCCCGCTCCATGGGCGCAGACGGACGTCGGCTCCTGCTGCGCCACATGCTTCCCAACGCGCTCACAGCGCTGATCGTCGCGGCAACCCTTGCGCTGGCAACGGCGATCATCGACGTTGCGGGTCTTGGCTTCTTGGGTCTCGGCCCGCCCGATCCGCGTCTTGCGGAGTGGGGGACCATGCTGACGGACTCCACGGAGGCGCTTCGCCGCGCCCCACACCTCATCTTTGCTCCGGGTATCGCCATCGTCCTGAGCGCGATCGGGTTCAACCTCCTTGGCGACGGGCTGCGCGAGTCGCTTGACCCGAGGCTGAAGCGATGACCCAGGCCAACCGCCTCCGCGCCACGGCCTCACGCGAAAGCGGTGCGCCGCTGCTCTCCGTCCGGGATCTCGTTGTGCGGTTCCGGACCCACGACGCCACGGTCTACGCCGTCAACGGCGTGAGCTTTGATGTGGCCGAGGGCGAGACCGTGGGTCTCGTGGGCGAGTCTGGCTGCGGCAAGAGCGTCACCAACTTGGCGATCATGCGGCTGCTCCCACGGCCAGCGGGCCGGATCGAGGGCGGCACGGTGCTGCTTGACGGGCAGGATCTGGCGTCCATGGCGGAATCCGAGATCCGCGACATCCGCGGCCGCGACGTCGCGATGATCTTCCAGGACCCGATGACCAGCCTGAACCCGGTGCTGACCATCGAGGAGCAGCTCACCGAGACGCTGCGTGCACACCGCAAGATCACCGCGACCGATGCCCGCCAGCGCGCCATCGACCTGCTGGCGCTTGTGGGCATCCCCAACCCGGAGCCGCGTCTTCGCAACTTCCCGCACCAGTTCTCCGGCGGCATGCGCCAGCGCGTGATGATCGCGATGGCGCTTGCCCTGGAGCCGCGGCTGCTCATCGCGGATGAGCCCACCACCGCGCTGGACGTCACCATTCAGGCGCAGGTGCTGGAGTTGATCCGCGACCTGACGCAGAAGAGCGGCACCGCGGTGATCCTCATCACGCACGACCTGGGTGTCGTGGCGGGCATGACGCAGCGGGTCAACGTGATGTACGCCGGGTTCATCGTGGAGGCCGGGCTGACGCCGGACATCTTTGCCCGGCCGTCGCACCCGTATACGGTGGGGCTGCTGCACTCCATTCCGCGGATTGACGGCGGGGAGGGCGAGGAGCTGATCCCCATCGAGGGTGCGCCGCCCAACCAGCGGCTGGCGCCTGTGGGCTGCCCGTTTGCGCCGCGATGCGCCTGGCGCACAGACCGCTGCCTCACCGAAAACCCGGTGCTCACCGCAGTTGACGGCAGCGGTGCCGCAGTCCTGACCGGTGCCGCGGTCACACACCGCATGGCCTGCCACAACCCGCCCACGCCAGCCGAGGCCGTGGCTGGCCGTCCGCTGGGTCGCGGCGTCGCGGTGGATGCCCGATGACGCACTCCATCACGCCGCAGGCCGCCACCGCTGCGGGTGCATCCCCGCTGCTGGAGGTTGAGGATCTCGCCGTCTGGTTCCCCATCACCGAAGGCGTGGTGTTTGAGCGCCACACTGGCGACGTTCGGGCTGTTGACGGCATCTCGTTCAGCATTCGGCGCGGCGAGACCTTGGGTCTTGTGGGAGAGTCCGGGTGCGGCAAGAGCACCACGGGTCGCGCCATCGTCCGGCTCTACAAGCCCACGCGCGGCGCAATCCGGATTGACGGGACGGATCTCGCGGGTCTTGAAGGCGTCGAGCTGCGCAGCATGCGACGCCGGATGCAGATGGTGTTCCAGGATCCGTACGCAAGCCTGGACCCGCGCATGAACGTGGCGTCCATCGTTGCTGAGCCGCTGGAGATCCACAGTGTCGGCACGGCATCCGAGCGGCGGGAGCGGGTGAACGAGCTGCTTACGACGGTGGGTCTGGACCCAAGCCACGCGGTGCGCTATCCTCACGAGTTCTCCGGCGGCCAGCGCCAGCGCATCGGCGTGGCCCGGGCGCTTGCGCTCCAGCCGGACCTGATCGTCGCGGATGAGCCCGTTTCAGCCCTAGACGTGTCCATCCAGGCGCAGATCATCAACCTGCTTGGCCGGCTG
>CAIXZV010000070.1 GCA_903924005.1 uncultured Chloroflexota bacterium
CGCCACGAGCGCGGGCCGGATGAGGCGGTCACGCAGCCGATAGCCGCGGCGGACCTCCTCGACGATGGCGCCTTCGGGCAGCCCGGTGCCGGGCACCGAGACCACGGCCTCGTGCTCATGCGGGTCGAAGGCTGCGCCACGGGCCGCATCCACAGTCGTGACGCCCTCGCTCTCGAGGAGCACGCGCAGCTTGCGGTCGATGGCGGCCACGCCGTCTGCCCAGGCGCTGTCCGCGAGCGCGGCGGGCCGATGATCGATGGAGCGATCGAAGTCGTCAGCGAGCGAGAGGACCTTCGTGATCAGGTCGACGCCCGCGAGGCCCCGCTCAGCCTGGCGCTCGTCCGTGGTGCGGCGTCTGAAGTTCTGGAACTCCGCGCGCTCACGCTGCAACGCTCCGAGGTACTCGTCCGCCTTGGCCAGCGCATCGTCGCGCTCGCCCGCGGACTCGGCCGCTGCGGCCGCACCAACGGCAAGCTGCTGCGCCTGAGCAGTGGCCTCGTCCCGCGCCTTGGCGGCAGCATCGCGCTCCGCGGCCGCAGCCTCAAGCGCCTTGAGCAGCGCCTGGTGCTCTTTGGCCAGCTGCACGTAGAGCCCGGCCAGTTCCTCGTGGGTAACGAGGCGGGGGTCAGCGTATTGGGGCGTCCGGGGAGGGCGCCGAAGTCCGAAGCGGCGAGGTTCAGTCATTGGTGGCTCACGCGTACAGGTGGTCGATCAGTTCGTTCATCAGCCCCGAGACAAACCGGACCGTGCCGATTGCCTGCGGGTAGGCCATGCGGGTTGGCCCCAGGACGCCAATCACGCCTACGGCGCGGCCGGGGTGTCCGTACGAGGCCAAGACCAGCGAGACGTCGGCCATCTCTTCGGCCGGGTTCTCGCTGCCGATGTAGACATGCACGGAGCCTGTGCCGGCAACCGCGGCGATGAGGCGGGCGAGATAGGCCCGATCCTCGAGCGCAGCAAACACGCGGCGCAGCTTCTCGCTCTGGGCAAACTCCGGGGCGGCCATGACGTTGAGGAGGCCGTCGCTGAAGAGCTCCTCGATGGCTGCGGCATCAAACTCGTGGAGGGTGCGGACCACGCGCTCGCCCAGACGGCGGGCGGTCCGCGTTGCCGGATCGTCATCAGGCAGGGCGGCCAGCGTGGCTTCGGCCTCCTCCGCCGTGCAGCCGTCAAGGAGCGTGTTGAGGTGCGCGGCAACAGCCGACAGCTCCTCCTGCTCCGTGGGCTCGTCCAGCGAGCAGACCACCTGCTTGAGCGCACCTTCGCGCAGGACAAGGATCAGGCTGGCGAGTCGGTCAGCGATGGATACGAGGTCCAGACGGCGCAGGTGCGCGAAAGCGGCCTTAGCCGGGGTTGCGATGCCGGCGGCCCGCGTCACGCTGGCAAGCGTGGTGGCGGCGAGGCGGAACCAGTGCTCGCTTGCGTACTCCACCTGGCCAAACTGGTGGCGGATCATCAGTTGCTCCACCGCGGGGAGCGGCACGCTGTCCACGATGGACTCCACGTAGTAACGGTAGCCGTGCTCCGTGGGGATGCGGCCCGCGGACGTGTGCGGGTGCGTCAGAAGACCGGCGTCCTCAAGCTCCGCCAAGACGGCGCGAACCGTGGCGCTGGACACGCCAAACCGATAGCGCTCAACAAGCGCCTGGCTTGCCACCGGCTGCGCGGTGGTGACGTATTCCTCGATGACGGCCCTGAGGATCGCCTGCGATCGGAGGTCCAGGGGGCCGTCTGTGCGTGCTCGACGCGCCATTCGGTCCTCTCATCAGGTAGTTAGCACTCACATGGTGAGAGTGCTAACACCCGTGCCGAGAGTCTAGCGCCGCGCCGCGGGGGGTGTCAACGGGTGGCCTTCGGGCCGCGCGAGGGTCAGCCCTGCGCCTCGATCGTCACCGCGCCGGTCTCGACGTCGATGAGCAGCCACATGACCGAGTAGTAGGTGATGCCGGAGCCCTTCTCAGTCACGGCCCCGCCAACCTGGACGCGCCACGACGCCCGGCCTGACTTGGTTGCTGCGGCCGCTGGGTTCCCGACAACCACCTCGGTCAGCGTGGCGTCCGCGGGATGGCCAGCCACGTAGAACGCACGGGCGATGGCCATAGCCTGTACGGGGCTGGTCCCCGGGGGCGCAGCCTTGCCGCCACTTGGCCCGAGACCGAGGGCCGAGACCGCAACGCCGGCCGTGATGACGAGCACGGCCAGCGCAGCCAGCACGCCGAGCGCCAGCACTGGCCTTGCGCGCCGATCCCGAACTGGCGTCCCCTCAGCGTCCATGTCGTGCAGCATCGCCCCGGTGCCGGGCCGGGTCAAGCAGCAGCGAAATGCTCGCCTGGCACGCGCTTTGGAAGAACGCGTGGGCGGCCGCGCCTCGGGCAGCAAGGGCGCAAGCACGGGACTGGACGCGCTCGCTGAGGCGACGGCCGGAATGCTCGCGTGGCGAGCAGTATCTCGCGCTCCCCGGCATTGCGCTCTCTTGGCGGGCATTCCGGAATTCCAATGGCGGCGCAGAGCTGTTTACGCTCCTGCGGAGGGCATTTCGGAATTGCTGCCCGCGGGGCCTTCCAGAACGCTCGCCAGGCGGACATTCCGGAACTCGGGCGCACAGGTCCCGTGCGCGTGCTCAGACGAGACGCGAGAACAGCTCGTTGGACAGGAGGCGGCCGCGCGTCGTCAGCCGGACCGCATCGCCTGCCACCTCGAGGAGCCCTGCGTCAAGCGCCCAGGCCAAGTGCGGTGCCAGCGGCGAGCCTGGCGCGGAGGCCTCGGCGGAAGGCAGGCCCGTGTCCAGACGGAGCGCGAGGATCACGCGCTCGGCAGCGGCGTCGGCACCCTCAATGACCTCGCACCCACCCGGCGGCAGCACGGGCGTCGGGCCAGACAACGCCCGCAGGTAGCCGTCCAGCCGCGCGGCGTTCCAGCGTCGCGTGACCCCGTCAAACGCATGGGCGCCGGGGCCAACCGCCTCGTACGGCCACCGCTGCCAGTACACCAGGTTGTGGCGGCTCTCATGCGCGGGCTTGCCCCAGTTGGAGATCTCGTAGCCGCGGAAGCCAGCCGCCGCCAGCCGCGACACCGCGAGGCGGTATTGCTCCTCGGCCCTGTCCTCGGACTGCTCGAGCACCGCCGAAGCGCGCCATCGGCGTGCCCCCGCCCGGGTTGGCAGGTGGTCGCCCAGCACGCCCGTCAGCCCTTCCTCGTCCGGGTCGTCCAGCGTGAGCGCGTACGCGGACACGTGGTCCACATCCAGCGCCAGCACCGAGTCCAGGGTGGCAGCCCACGCGGCGGCGGACTGCCCGGGCGCGTCGTACAGCACATCCACGGACACGGACCGGATCCCGGCCGCTCGTGCCTCCCCCACCGCCGCGGCCACATCGCCAGCCGAGTGCCGTCGCCCCAGCCGACCCAACAGCGCGGGGTCCACGGCCTGGACGCCACGGGAGAGCCGGTTGACGCCGGCGGCAACCAGCTCAGCAGCAACACCCCGCTCATCGGGCCCCGGGTTGGATTCGATGGTGACCTCGGCATCGCGCGCAATCCCAAAGCGCTCCCGCACGAGCGATAGAACCGCGGCGATGGACGCCGACGGCAGCAGCGTTGGCGTACCGCCGCCGATGTACACGGTCTCCAGCGGCGCCCGGTGCGGGAGGGCAGCGTCCAGCGCATCGGCCCGCAGCGAGAGCTCGGTTAGCAGCGCGGCCGTGTATACCTCAACGCGTGACGCCGGGCCGCGCGCCGCGGAACCCGCGTACACCACAAAGTCGCAGTACGGACACAGCGAGACGCAAAAGGGAACGTGGATGTAGAGCGCGGCCGGCGGGGCCGACGTCGCCGAAACCGCCGGGATTGGGGCCGTCAGCGCCCCTGCCCCGCGATGGAATCGGCATCGGGGTCCAGCACCTGCCAGCCGTCGGGCGTCCGGCGCTGCTCCTCCACCTCTTCGGGCTCCATGCCGCGTGGCGTGAGCAGCCCCGCGTGGCCGGTCGTGAAGTAGATCGCGACGCGCGTGATCGCCTGGCCCAGGAACGCGGCGCCAATCCCTCCGGTGACCACCGTGAGAAAGCCGCCCGCAAAGCCCATCGCCAACATGACAAACAGCATCCAGGTGGATCGGCCGCGCGCACCAACACGGGTGGCCAGCGCGTAGAGCATCGCCTGCGCAATCACCGCCAACACCGGGTCCGTCCCAATCACCGTCAGGAAGCCCAGCACGATGCCGCGGAACACGGCCTCGTCCACAAAGGCTGTGGACACTGCGTTGATGACCGCGCCCGGATAGGACATCACGCCCGGGACGCGCACCTGGCGATACCGCAAATACGCAACGCCAACGGCGATCAGACAGCCGGTGACGCCGTACAGAAGGCCAAACACGAGGACACCCACACGCTCACCAAGCGCGAGGTACAGGTCTGAGCTGGGCGCCGGGTGCAGCACGAGCACCACGGTGATCCCGATGACACCCAGCACGTACCAGGCCAGTCTGCGAAGCAGGGATGGTCGGTTGCCGTCGGCATCGAGATCGTCGTACTCGGCCGCGCCAAAGCGCTCGGCGTCAAGCCGAAGCAGAATGAGGAACAAACCGATCGCAAGCGCCATGAGCACGCGCAGCGGCTCAGGAACATGGCTGATGCCGGGGACGGTGAACGGCATCTGGGCGCGCTACCTCGACCGAAGACCGGGGAGGGCAGCGAAGGGCGTCATGGGACGCGCTCAGTCCTCATCCATTCGAAGGATGGCAAGGAAGGCCTCCTGTGGGATCTCGACGGATCCGACGCGCTTCATCCGCTGCTTCCCCTCTTTCTGCTTCTCCAGCAGCTTGCGCTTGCGGCTGATGTCGCCACCGTAACACTTTGCGAGGACGTTCTTCCGCATCGCCCTGATGGTTTCGCGGGCCACAACATGGCTGCCGATGGCGGCCTGCACGGGCACCTCGAACATCTGGCGCGGGATCAGCTCCTTGAGCTTCTCGGTCAACTGGCGACCGGTGGTCTGGGCGCGTTCGCGGTGGACGATGAGGCTCAGCGCGTCAACGGGCTCGCCGGCAACCATGATGTCAAGCTTGACAAGGTTGGCGGCCCGATAGCCAGACTCCTCGTACTCCATGGACGCGTAGCCCTGTGTGCGGCTCTTGAGTTGGTCGTAGTAGTCCACGATCAGCTCGGCCAGCGGCAGCTCGAAGTGCATGTGGACCC
>CAIXZV010000071.1 GCA_903924005.1 uncultured Chloroflexota bacterium
CAGCGCCATCGCCTTGTGCTCGGTCTCCTCATACTCGCTCTCGGGCACGCTCTTGGCCACGATGCCGGCGCCCGTGTGGACGTGCGCCATCCCGTTCTTCAGCACGGCGCTCCGAATGGTGATGGCCGTGTCGAGGTTGCCGTCATACCCAAGGTAGCCCACGGCGCCACCGTACAGCCCGCGGCGTTCGCCCTCGGCGGCGGCGATCAGCTGCATGGCGCGGATCTTTGGCGCGCCTGACAACGTCCCCGCGGGGAAGACGCTGCGCAGGGCGTCCAGCGCATCCAGCTCCGGCCGCAGCTTGGCCTCCACGTGGCTGACCAGGTGGAGCACGTGCGAGTAGCGCTCCACCTCCATGTACTGGCTGGTGCTGACCGTTCCGGGGCGTGCCACGCGGCCAAGGTCGTTGCGGCCAAGGTCAACCAGCATCACGTGCTCGGCGCGCTCCTTCGGGTCACGGCGGAGCTCGTCGGCCAGACGGTCGTCGTCGCCCGGCGTGGCGCCGCGTGGCCGCGTACCGGCGATGGGGTGCGTCGCCATCTTGTCGCCCTGCACCTGAACCAGGAGCTCCGGGCTTGCGCCCACCACCTCAAACGCCGGGGTCCGGGTGAAGAACAGGTACGGGCTTGGGTTGACACGGCGAAGGGCGCGATAGAGGCCGATGCCGTCGATGGGCGCACCTTCGGGTCCGGCGGGCAGCTCAAACGACTGCCGACGAGCCAGCACCACCTGGATGGCCTCGCCCGCGGCGATCGCGTCCTTGGCGTGCTCCACGGCGCGGACGTAGTCATCGTGGCCCAGTGAGGTCTCGATCTGGGCAAGCTTGGGCGGGCCGCAGCCGCGTCGGCATCGGCTGCCCGCTTCACCGTTGTGCGGAGTTCAGCAGCGCTGGGCCGCGCGGTTCGCTCGAGCGCCTCAAAGATGGCGCGCTCGGCGATGCGGTAGCGGCCTTCGAGGTCCGGCGTCTCGGTGTGGAGCGACGCGATGGCGCTGAGTTGGTGCGTCAGGTGGTCAAAGACCAGCACGAGATCCGTCTCGATGTAGCTCGCCAGCGGGACGCCCACGGGGTCGCGATCCGGCAGCGGGACCGACGGCTCAAACGAGGAGATGGCGTCGTAGCTGAGCGCGCCAACCGCACCGCCGGTGAAGCGGGGCATCCCCTCAACGGGGACAACGCGGCGCTTGGGGATAAACCTGCGGAGCGCCTGCAGCGGATCGGCGGCCGCCTCCGTGGTGACGGGCAGATCGGGCGCGTACGCCTCAACGCCCACCTCGCGGGTCGTCGTGCGGGCAAGGCCGTCCTTGACCTCCAGCAGCCGCCGCGGCCCGATGCCCAGGAAGCTGTACCGCCCAAGGCGCTCGCCGCCCTCGACAGACTCGAGTAGGTAGGCGGGCGTGACGCCATCGTCAAGACGCAGGAAGGCGCCGATGGGTGTCTCGAGATCCGCGGTGCGCGTGGCGCGCAGGAGGATGGTGTCGGCGGTTCCGGCGAGACGCTTTGTCTCGATGAGGCTGAGCGGGTCTGTCATGGTGGTCATCAGGTCCTTGGAAATCAAAAACGACCAATTCGTCCGGGACGAAAGGTCGTTGCTCCTTCCGCGGTGCCACCCACGTTCGGCGATGTGCCGCACTCTGACCGACGGATCGGCGCCGGTTTCCCGGTGATCGATCGGCGCTGCCCTGTATCGCTGGCGCTCTGCGCCGGAGCCTACTTGTCGTCCGCAACACCCCGTTGAGATGTCGCCCCGCGTTTGGTCCGGTGGCTCCCGGGTCCATTCGCCGCCGCCACCACCCCGGCTCGCACCTGCCGCCGGGTCTCTGGAGTGGTGATCGACGGGTACTCGTCCCGATCGATGCCGTGTCTTCAGTTGTGCGCGGAGGATAGAGGCGGGCGTGGGCGCCGTCAAACGTGGGGCAGGAGCCTGGTCCGCGTGTTGCACGGCCGATCGCAGTTGCGCAGTCCCCGAGCATTGGGCACACGCTGGCGGCACACCTGCGCGCTGACGCAGCCCGGAGCGCGCAAACGGCACACGCTGCCGGCACAAACGACGCGTCCGGCGCGCACGTGCGATCGCCCGGACAACACGCGGGCTGTCCGGGCCGAGATAAGCCGCCGATATGTCTGCGCAAAGTGGCAGCAAAGTGCCCGCCGCCATGATCGGCGCCATGAGCACAAGTCAGAAGGCAGCCAACCTTGGCACCGAGGACGCCCGTCGGATCGCGGCGTCGATCGGCCCCCAACTTCGCGATCCGCGCGTAGCACTTGGTCTGAGTCTGCGGAGCGCGGCCAAGGCCATCGGCGTGTCGCCGTCGCGGCTGTCCCGCCTCGAGCGCGGCATTGGGTCGGACCCGTCGATGCGGATCATCTGCCAAGCGGCTCGAGTGATCGGGCTGGAGGCATCCATCCGCTTGTTCCCGGCTGGCACACCCGTGCGCGACGCGGGGCACCTTGCGCTGCTGGCCCGGTTCGAGGATCTCCTGGCGTTTGGCGTGACGATGCGACGTGAGGTGCCTCTGACGATCAAGGGTGACCAGCGTGCCTGGGACGCGCTGGTTGCCGATGCCCGGTCGTGCGCCTTCGTTGAGGCGGAGACGCGGCTGGGCG
>CAIXZV010000072.1 GCA_903924005.1 uncultured Chloroflexota bacterium
AGCGTCAAGGCTGCCAAGTTGGCTCTCAACGGACGCCAGCACGGCGGCCTGGTCCATCACAATGCCCGTAGCGGACGGCGTGACGCGGAAGGAACCATCAGGGGCCACGACGACGCCGGCGTCTACCGCCGGCTTGTTGATCGCGGTGGCGGCGGCGGCGATCGCGGTCCGCAGCCGGTCATGGTTCCACGTGACTTCTGCCGCGACGTCGATGCCGCTGATTGCTACACGAGGTGCGCCGATGAGATCCGCGAGGGGCGCACCCTGGCGGCCAGCCGCGAGGGCCTCAGCCAGCATGGTGTTCGCGTCGGCCATCCGGCTGATATCGCTATATGTGATGACTGTGTTGCCAGTCGGGACCACCAGGACAATCCGCCCGTCGCCCAGACGCGTCCATGCTGCTGTGATGGCGGCCCTGGCCGCGTCCGGGGTCATTCCCGATAGGTCCACTGAGCCCGCATGCACGCCCGGCAGGATTCGGCCGTCGTACTGGTGGCTCCAGGCAGAGAGCGCGCCGGCACCGATCCCGGTCACCAGCGCCAACCCAGCAACAAAGGACAGGCCGAATCGCAGCGCGGTCCGCGGCCGACGAGCGGCAGGGACGGGCGGCGTTGGGGGTTGTGTGGCCACCGCGACCGGGGCCACGGTGCCGGTGACGGGTTCGGCAGACACGTCTGCCGCGGCCACGATGGCGGCGAGTTCGGCAGACGTCTCGTCGACGGGCGCCGGGTTGATTTCAGTCATGGTTGCGAGGGCCTCCACGCCTCCGGCGGGGCCATCGCCGGACTCGCCGGCGGCCGGGGACGTGGAGGCATCATCGCGCATCCGCGCAAGCGCGTCATCCGTCATATCCCGACCCCCGGCTTCCGTGCCGTCAGTTCGCGTGACCTTCAAACGTTGCGGGGCAGGACAACGATCCGCCGGTTCGGCTCTTCGCCGATCGACTGGGTCGCGACGCCCGCATGATCCCGAAGTGCAATGTGGATCCAGCGACGCTCAAGCGCGGGCATCGGCTCCAACTGCAGCATCTTGCCGGTGGTGACGACACGCTCAGCTGCGCGTGTCGCGAGGTCCACGAGCTGGCGCTCGCGGCGGCCACGGTAGTCCTCGACATCCACCAGGACGCGAGTCCACTGACCGGTCCGTCGCGAAAGCATCAGGTTGACAAGGTGCTGCAGCGCCGAGAGACGCTCGCCCTTGCGGCCGATGAGCGCACCAAGCGCCTCGCGGTCGGACGATCCGCCGACGACGTTGAGGCGGCTGGTCTCGCCTTCACGGATCTCGACGCCCACGCCCTCAAATCCCAGGTGGGCGAGGAGCGTCTCGAGGATCTCCTTGCCCGCGGCCAACGCCTCCGGCGATGCCTCGGCGGCCTCAAGCTCGGCGCGCTCCATGGCAAGCGAGCCGCGGGCGCTGGCGACTTGCGCCTCCTCGGCTGCGGACAGCTCCGCGCTCTGCGGGCCGCCCGCCGGGCGATCGTCACGGCGGGGGCCGCGGCTGGCAGCTGCGCGGTCTGAGCCTGCTCGGTCGTCGCGGCGGGGGCCGCGGTCTGCAGGCGCACGGTCGCCGAAGTCGCGGCGGGGGCCGCGATCGCCGGCAGGCGCTCGGTCGTCGCGGCGGGGGCCGCGGTCTGCAGGCGCCCGGTCACCAGCGGGCCGGTCGCCGAAGTCGCGGCGGGGGCCGCGATCGCCGGCGGGTGCTCGGTCCGGGGCAGGCGCTCGGTCCGGGGCAGGCCGGTCGCCGAAGTCGCGGCGGGGGCCGCGATCGCCGGCGGGCGCGCGGTCCGGGGCAGGCCGGTCGCCGACGTCGTTGAAGGGCCGATCCTCA
>CAIXZV010000073.1 GCA_903924005.1 uncultured Chloroflexota bacterium
CGTTCCGGAAGCCGTCTAGCGCGGGAGTTCCAAAATGCTCGCCACACGTGCGGTACGGGCCCGCAGGCGGCGCGCCAGTTCCGGATTGTCGCCGTAGCGAGCGGTATCGGGCGGCGTGCGCGTTAGCGCCCGCTCCACGGGCATTTCGGAACTTGCAGAAACGGAGCGACGCCTGCCTGTGCGTATGGGCTTGGCGCAACGGCTGGCGACGGTCCGGCGTTCTTCCGGAGTGCTCACCCGGCGAACAATTCGGAAACCCGCGGCCCGTGTCCTTGTGGTTAGGCCTCGTCCACGTCCCACACGCCGATGGCGTGGGCCAGACCGGCGTCTGCCAACGCGGCCGCGATGTCGGCTGACGAGATGGCGCCCTCGCGCAGGATCGACGGCCACGCAAGGGTGCAGTCAACCACGGTGGAGGCAGGGCCGCCGCGGATGGGGCCGCCGTCAAGAACGAGCGCGATGGCGTCGCCCAGCTCGGCTGCGATCTGGGCGGCATCGCGGGCGTCGGCGTCGCCGGACTTGTTGGCCGACGTAGTGGGCAGCGGCCCGAGCATGCGGGCGAGCGCCCGCGGCGCCTCGTGATCCGGGACGCGAACGCCGATGGTGGGGGCGCCGGCGGCGAGGACGCGGGGCAGGACCACACCGTCACGCACCGGGAGCACCAGGGTCAGCCCGCCGGGCCAGAACCGCGCGGCGAGGGCATGCGCGGCTGCTGTGGGCACGCCGAGCGTCCAGGCCTGGTCGGCGTCGGCCAGCAGCACCGCCACCGCCTTCTCGGGCGGACGCCCTTTTGCGGCAAACAGCCGCTCTATGGCGTCGGGCAGCTCCATGGCGGCCGCGATCCCGTAGACGGTGTCCGTGGGGACCGCAACGATGGACCCGCCGCGCAGCAGCTCGGCCGCCTCGGCCCTTGTGACAGGCCCATCCGGTACAACGCGCACGGGCATCAGCGCACCGCCAGCCGTTGGGCGTTGCGGGCCGCGTCCGCGGGCGATGCCAGCACCAGCGCCTCAATCAACTCGGCAATCCCCGCCTCCGCCACCGGTCCCGCGTGGTAGCGAGCGGCGGCGCGGACCGCGTCAGGTGCCGTGGGCATGGCGATGCCGTGGCCAGCGGCCTCAACCATCTCGAAGTCGTTGAGCGCATCGCCCGCCGTGAGCACGCGAGCCATGGGGATCCCGGCGCGCCACGCCAGCCACGCAACGGCCCGCCCCTTGCTCACGCCCGGCGCCACAAACTCCAGAAACCTCGGGTGCGACACAGTGGGGTCGGCCCGGCCGGCGAAGACGCGACGCGCCTCCTCAACAAGCGCCATCGGCTGCCCGGCCTCAGCCACGGCAATGACCTTTGTCATTGGCCTGCGGATGGCTGCGCCAAGGTCCGCCACAAGTTCCGCGTCGCGCCCGACGTAGCTGGAGTAGTCCTCAAAGCTTGGGTCACCTGTCCAGATGACCATCCGCTCCAGATCGTTGATGTGCGGGTCCATGCCGTGCTCTCGGCACCAGACCACGGCGTCGCGGACAACATCGGCGGCGAGCGGCTCGTGGTGCAGCAGGGGGCCAACGCGGCCGCGAGAGCCCGGGCCGATGGGGCGCGCGAGCTCGCGGTGACGGGGCATGTCGCGGATCACGGCGCCCTGGTGACCGATGACGGGGGCGCGCAGCCCAAGCTGGTTGACAAAGGCCATGGCGGAGCTGGGCATGCGCCCGGTGGCAAGCGAGACGCGGACGCCGCGGCTTACAGCCTCGCGCAGGGCCGCCGCGGTGCGTGCGGGGATCTGGAGGTCGTGACCCACGAGGGTGCCGTCGATGTCCAGCGCGATCATCTCGATGGGGAACGCGGGGCTGGCAGCAGACGCCAGACGATGGTCGCGGATCATGCCCCACGCTCCGCGTGGGGGCCACGCTCCGCAGCGGTGCCGTACTCCACGCGCGCCAGCCGCGGCAGCCCCGCCAGGTCCGCAGTCACCGTGCAGCGCCAGCCGGGCAGGCTGTCACCCACGGCGTCCGCGATGGACTCGCCCTGGTCCGCGCCGATCTCCAGCAGCGCCACCCCGCCGCGCGCGAGGACGCCGGGCAGCCGAAGCAGCAGGCGCCGAATGACGTCCAGCCCGTCCTCGCCCCCGTCCAGCGCAGATCGCGGCTCCCAGGCAAGGTCTGGCGCCAGCGTCGCCATGTCGGCGGTTTTCACGTAGGGCAGGTTGGCGCAGACAAGGTCAAGCCCGCTGATCCCAGGCGGCAGCAGGTCGGCCTCGGCAAACTCGCACCGGTCCGCCAGCCCGTGGCCAACGGCGTTTTCGCGGGCCAACTGCAGGGCGTCGGGGGAGGCATCCGTGGCCAGGACCGCCACATGGCCGTCCATCCGCCGCTTCCGCAGCGCGGCCAGCAGCGCCAGCGCAATGGCGCCCGTCCCGGTCCCCACATCGGCGATGCGCAAGGGCGGGCTGCCCGGCGCTCGCGGGGCACCCGCCAGACGCGACGCCACCTCGGCCACGGCGGCATCGACCAGCAGCTCCGTCTCGGGTCGCGGGATCAGCGCCCGTGCGTCGGCGGCCAGCGCCAGACCGTGGAACTCGCGGAAGCCGCGGATGTACGCAACGGGCTCGTTGGCCGCGCGACGGGCGACCGCCGCCGCAAACGCGGCAGCCTGCCCCGGACCCACCTGCGCTTCACCCGCGGCAAACACACCGGCGCGGTCGATGCCCAGCACGTGGCCCAGCAGCAGCTCCGCGTCCAGACGCGGCGAAGAGGAGCCGGCCGCGGCGAGGCGGACCGCGGCGAGGCGGACCAGCGCGCCAACCGTGACGGGAGGGTCACCCGAGGCGAGCGGGCCCAGCCCGGGCGAGGCCATGACTGCGTGACTACTCAGCCGATTCGGCGAGCTGGCGGAGACGCTCGGCCTGATCGGCCATGACCAGCGCGTCGATCAGCGGGTCGATCTGGCCCTCCAAGACGCCGGGCACGTTGTGGATGGTCACGCCGATACGGTGGTCCGTGACGCGGTTGTCCGGGAAGTTGTAGGTCCGGATCTTCTCCGATCGGTCCCCCGCCTGGACCATCGTCCGCCGCTCCGCGCTCTGAGCCTCGCGTTGCTTGCTGAGCTCCAGGTCATACAGGCGGGAACGCAGCACGGACAGCGCCTTGGCCTTGTTCTTGTGCTGCGACTTCTCGTCCTGGATCTCCACCACCAGCCCCGATGGCAGGTGGGTGATCCGCACGGCCGAGTCCGTGGTGTTGACGGACTGGCCGCCCGGACCAGAGGCGCGCTTGACGTCAATCCGGAGGTCCCGGACCTCGTCAATCTCCACCTCTACCTCGTCCACCTCAGGCAGGACGATGACCGTGGCGGTGCTTGTGTGGATGCGGCCGCTGCTCTCCGTTGACGGCACGCGCTGGACGCGGTGGACGCCGCCCTCAAACTTGAGCCGGCTGTAGGCGCCGTCACCGGCAACCTCGAGGATCGCCTCCTTGACGCCGCCAATGCCGGTCTCGTTGAGGCTCATGAGGTCCGTGGCGAACTTGTGCTCCAGCGCGTAGCGCGTGTACATGCGCAGGAGCTCCGCAGCGAACAGCGCGGCTTCCTCGCCGCCGGCCCCGGCCCGGATCTCCACGATGACGTTGCGGTCGTCGTTGGGGTCACGCGGCAGGAGCGAGACCTTGAGGTCCTCAATCAGCGTTGTCTCGCGGGTCTCAAGCTCGGCGATCTCTTCACGCGCGAGGGCGCGCATCTCCTCGTCCTGCTCGGCGTCGCGCATCTGGCGTGCACCGGCAAGCTGCTCGCGAACCTGGACAAGCTCGCGGAACGCCTCAACGACGGGCTCGAGGCGGGCGAACTCGCGGCCGAGGCGACGCATCTCCGAGGGGTCGCCCAGGACCTCGGGGGTGCCCAGTTGACGGCCCACGTCGTCGTATTGGCGGGCGAGGCCCTCCAGTTTGAGGTCGAGGTTGACTTCAGCGGGCATCGGCGTGACTCAGGCGGCCGGGGGCTCGGCGGGGGCGGCGGTGTGGGCGGGCACCGGGGGCTCGGCGGGGGCGGCATCTGCGGCAGGTTCGGCGGCCTCTTCGGCGGCCGCGGCATCGGCGGCAGGTTCGGCGGCCGCGGCATCGGCGGCCTCGGCGGCACCCTCGGCAGCTTCGGCCTCGCGGACCTTTGCGGCCATCACGCCAGGCTCCGGCATCGGCTCGCGGGCAAGGTTGAGGCCACCGGCCGGCAACGGCTCGCCGTCAGCCAGGAGGGCCTCTTCAAGCGCCACGATCGCCACTTCGATCATGGCGTCCGTGGGCTGCTTGGTGGTGATCATCTGGACGAGGATGCCCGGCCACATGAGCACGCGGACAACGGGGTTGGAGCGGAAGCGCGCACCCGCGCGAAGCAGCTCGTAGCCCACGGCAGCGATCACGGGGATCAGGAGGATGCGGCTGCCGATCATCACGACCGGGGGCAGGCGGCCGATGACGCTGAAGGCGATGATCGAGAGCAGGATCACCACCACCAGAAACTCCGTGCCGCAGCGCGGGTGGGCGGTGGGGAACTTGCGGACGTTCTCGATGCGCAGCGGGAGGCCGGCCTCAAGCGTGTGGATCGACATGTGCTCGGCGCCGTGGTACTGGAACGTGCGGCTGACGTCCGGCGTGCGCGAGAGCAGCGCGAGGTAGCCGATAAACAGCAGGACCCGGACCAGGCCCTCGATGATGTGCTGGAGGAACGGGTTGTCGCTGGAGCCTGCTGCCACCGTGGCGACGCCCAGCGGGAGCAGGAAGAACAGGCCGACGCCGATGACCGCGGTGAAGGCCAGCATGATGGCAACCGAGCCCTTGCCCAGCTCCACGCCCTCTTCCTCGGCCTGCACGCCGGCAGAGCGGATGAGCCAGCGTGTGCCAACGAAGAGCGTCTCGTACAGGATCACGAGCCCGCGGATAAACGGCGCGCGGGACAGCTTGTTCTTGTGGAAGCCGGTGTCGAGGCGCTCGTCAGCAACGATGATCTTGCCGTCAGGTGAGCGCAGGGCAACGGCGATGGCGTCTCGGCCGCGCATCATGACGCCTTCGATGAGCGCCTGTCCGCCGTAGGAGTATCGGGGCATCTGCGAAGTCTACCGGGTGCGGTGGCGCGGCCCGGCGGAGGCGTCGAGCGGGGGTGGGTCCGCGGGCGTTGCGCGGCGGGCCGGGACGTGCCAGCTCTGGCGGCGGTGCGGCCCTCGGCACCCCACTTCCGGAATGCGCGCGTGGCGAGCGTTCTGGAAGTCTGCGAACACCGTTATGCCGGAATGCTCGCCTAGCGAGCGTTATCGGCCTCTAACTGCGGCCGCTCCCCGGAATGCTCGTCAGGCGAGCGCTATCCGGGGGCGCGGCAGATAGCGCTCGCCACGTGCGCATTCCGGAACTCGCCCACGCATCGGCGCTCGGTCGCGTGCGTGCGGGCGCAGTGCGGGCGCCCGCTGGGGCCCTGCGTTCCTCCAGAGCGCTCGCCGGGCGAGCATTTCGGCCAAGACCAGCCGCTCAGCCCGCCCGGCGCAGGCTCGCGGTGATGCGCGCTGCCGCGGCAACCACGGCGTCCGCAACGGCTTGGCCGGCGGCCGGAACCCCCGCGGCCGGGAACCGGTACGAGGGGCCGTGGACGTGGATGGCGCCAATCGCCTCGCCGTCCGGGCCGGCGATCACCGCCGCCACCGAGGTGATCCCGTCGGCGAACTCGTCGCGCGTCCACGCAAACCCGTCAACGCGGGCGCGCCGCACCCGCTCGCGCAGGGCCGCCGGGTCTGTCATGGTCTGGGCCGTGAACCGTTCCAGCGTCTGGGCGAGGAACCGCTCCACCTCGGCATCGCGGCGATGGGCAAGGATCACCAGACCTGCGGACGTCACGTGGAGCGGCAGCCGAACGCCCGTCCAGTCGCGGATTGCGACGGGGTTGGGGCTGTCCTCCTGGTCCACATAGTGAACGGTGAACCCGTCAGGGATGGACAGCCCGGCCGCCTCGCCGGTCAGCGCGGCAAGGGCCACCAGCTGCGGCCGCGTGATAGCCACCAGGCTTCGCGTGGGCTGGACGCCCGCCGCCAGACCCACTAGCCGCTCGCCAATTCGGTAGTCCGTGCCGCCCGGCAGCTGCTCAACGGCGCCTTCCGTCGACAGCGCCGCAAGCAGCCGCGCCACGGTGCTCTTTGGCAATCGGACACGCTCCGCCACAACGGTCACGCCAAGCGGCCCGTCGCCCAGCGCCGAGAGCACGGCAAATGCCCGCTCAATCGACTGGACTCTGGACACGGGTGGCCTCCATCGGCTAGGCTTTCGGGGTCGCGCGTTCCATTATACGGGACTGTTCCATATCGTGGAACGCGACGGACACACCTGTCGGCGGTGGAGCCGGCGCAGACACGAAAACCTGGAAGCAGAGTCACCGGCCTGTGGCCGACGGATGTCCCCGCCGTCGCAGCCCGGCCGCGCCGCAGGAGTTGCGCGACCATGAGCGACGAGCAGGAGCTCGATCTCACCAGCCTCGATGACGCAGAGCTGGTTGAGCAGATGCACAACGACCTCTACGACGGCCTCGCAGACGAGGTTGCGCAGGGCACCAACATCCTCCTCGGCCGCGGCTGGGGTCCGGAGAAGGTGCTTGCTGAGGCGCTCGTTGAGGGCATGCGGATTGTCGGGGTGGACTTCCGCGACGGAATCCTATTTGTCCCCGAGGTCCTTCTGGCCGCCAACGCGATGAAGCGCGGCATGGCCATCCTTCGGCCTCTGCTCGCCGCAACCGGCGCCAAGCCCATCGGCAAGGTTGTCATCGGCACCGTCAAGGGCGACATCCACGACATCGGCAAGAACCTTGTGGGCATGATGCTCGAGGGTGCCGGCTTTGAAGTGATTGACCTTGGCATCAACACCGATGCAGACAAGTTCCTCGCGGCGCTTGAGGAGCACCAGCCTGACATCCTGGGGATGTCGGCCCTGCTCACAACCACGATGCCGTACATGAAGACCGTGATTGCGGCGCTCAAGGAGCGCGGCATTCGGGACAAGTACATCGTGCTTGTGGGCGGCGCGCCGCTCAACGAGGAGTTCAGCCAGGCTGTTGGCGCCGATGCGTACTGCCGCGATGCGGCGGTGGCGTCCGAGACCGCGAAGCGCCTGGTTGAGGCCCGCCGCGCCGCGGCCTGACTGCCGGAGCCCTACCGCACACCCGCCGTGCCAGGCCGACCTCGTCTCGGCGGCCCGGCCCCCTGCCCGCGCCGGTTCCACGCCGGCAACGACGTAGCCCCAGGAGGCACCGTTGGCCCGCACCGTCATCTCGTCGGCAACCCGCGAGGTCGTCATCGGTGGCGACCAGCCGTTTGTCATCATCGGCGAGCGGATCAACCCCACCGGCCGGAAGATCCTGGCCGAGGAGATGAAGAACGGCGACTTCAGCCGGGTTGAGCGCGACGCGCTTGCCCAGGTTGAGGCTGGCGCCCAGATGCTGGACGTCAACGCCGGCATCCCGCTTGCGGATGAGCCCGCCATCCTCGCCAGCACCATCCAGCTTGTCCAGTCCCTGACGGACGTGCCGCTCTCGATTGACTCGTCAATTGTCGAGGCGCTTGAAGCGGGCCTCCGCGTCTACAAAGGCAAGGCGCTGGTCAACTCCGTGACCGGCGAGGACGACCGACTCGAACGCGTCCTGCCGCTGGTCCGCCGCTACGGCGCAGCCGTTGTGGCCATCCCGAATGACGAGACCGGCATCTCGTTTGACATCGACGTGCGCTTCGCAGTTGCCAAGATGATCGTGGAGCGGGCGCTGGACCACGGGATCCCGCGTGAAGACGTGGTAGTTGACCCGCTGGTCATGCCCATTGGCGCCGCGCCCTCCGCTGGGCGTGACGCGTTCCGCTTCCTCGCCCGCCTGCGCGACGAGCTGGGCGTGAACACCACGTGCGGCGCGTCCAACGTGAGCTTTGGTCTGCCAAACCGCGAGGGCATCAACGGGGCGTTCCTCTCGATGGCCATCGCGAGCGGTCTCACGTCCGCCATCACCAACCCGCTGGCCGAGGGCGTTCGCCAGGCCGTCATGGCCTCCGATGTGCTCACCGGCAACGACCGCGACGCCTCCCGCTGGATCCGCGCTTTCCGCCCGGTCACCGCCGTTGGCGAAGTGGGCCCGGGTGCCCGCCGCGTCAACGCTCGGCGTGGTGGCGGCGGCGCCCCGTCGTCCCCGGTGGGCTGAGGCCAACCTCGTGACCGAGTCCGGCGTGTCGGCAACCCCCGATCCGCTGATCGTCTTCACCCCGTCGGGTCGCCGCGGCCGGTTCCCGGTTGGGACGGCCGTGCTGGACGCTGCCCGCGCGCTGGGCGTGGATGTGGACTCCGTCTGCGGGACGCGCGGCATCTGCGGTCGCTGCCAGGTGGTCCCAGAGTTTGGCGAGTTCGCCAAGCACGGCCTGACCTCCTCGCCGGACCACCTCACCGGTCTCGCCGAGAAGGAGACCACGTACCGTTCCCGCAAAGGGCTTGCGGAGGGCCGCCGCCTGGCTTGCGCTGCCAACATGGCCGGCGATCTCGTCATCGACGTCCCGGCCGAAAGCCAGGTCCACCGCCAGGTTGTCCGCAAGGCGCTGGACCTCCGCCGCTTTGTGGTGGACCCGGTGGTGCGGCTGCGCTACGTCGTGGTTGAGGAGCCGGAGCTGGCCGTTGCGGGCGGGGATCTGGAGCGATTCCGAGCGGCGCTCCTGCGTGACTGGCAGATTGCCGACGCAGTGGTTGCGCTCCCCGTGGCGCGCGACCTGCAGAAGGCGCTGCGCGACGGACGCTGGTCCGTGACCGCGGCTGTGCGCCAGGGCGCCGATGGCGAGCGCCCCGAGGTTGTCGCCGTCTGGCCCGGGTTCAAGGAGCGGCTGCTTGGCATCGCCATCGATGTCGGCTCCACCACCATTGCCGGGCACCTCGCGGACCTGGGCACGGGCGAGGTGCTTGCGTCTGCCGGCGTGATGAACCCGCAGATCCGGTTTGGCGAGGACCTCATGAGCCGCGTTTCGTACGCGATGCTCCATGACGATGGCGCTGCGGCCATGACGCGCGCCGTCCGCGATGCGCTTGACGGGCTGGTTGGCTCGCTGGTGGCGGCCGCGGGCGCTGCGGGCGCTGCGGGCGCGGACGCCGACGCCGACGCCGACGACGTGCTGGAGCTGGTCCTCGTGGGCAACCCCGTGATGCACCACCTTGTCCTGGGTCTTGACCCCGTGCCGCTTGGCTCCGCGCCGTTTGCCCTGGCAGTTGATGGCGCGGTCACCACCACGGCCGCGGACCTTGGCCTGGCGCTCCGGCCCACGGCAAGGGTCTATCTGCTGCCGTGCATCGCCGGCCACGTTGGCGCGGACACGGCAGGCGCCATCCTCTCGGATCGCCCGCACGCCTCGGACGCCGTCCGGCTGCTTGTGGATGTGGGCACCAACGCGGAGCTGGTGCTTGGCAACAAGCACCGCCTGCTCGCGGCGTCCAGCCCCACGGGTCCCGCGTTTGAGGGCGCCCAGGTGAGCGCCGGCCAGCGCGCGGCCCCGGGTGCCGTGGAGCGCGTCCGCATCGACCCCGTCACCTTGGAGCCCCGCTTCAAGGTCATCGGCAGCAATCACTGGTCAGACGAGCCGGCGTTCGCCAAGTCCACAACCAGCACCGGCATCACCGGGATCTGCGGCTCGGGGATCATCGAGGCAATTGCTGAGCTCTACCTCGCGGGCGTCATCACCGCGGACGGCGTCATCGACGGCGGCCTCACCGCGCGCACGCCGCGCGTGATCCCCAACGGCCGGACGTACAGCTACATCCTCAACGAGGGGACGCCGCGACTGCTGGTCACCCAGGAGGACGTCCGCGCCATCCAGTTGGCCAAGGCCGCGCTCCACGCTGGCGCCCAGCTGCTGATGGACCACTTCGGCGTGGCAGCCGTGGACGAGATCCACCTCGCCGGCGCATTTGGGAGCCATATCGACATGCGCCACGCCATGGTGCTTGGCCTGATCCCGGACTGCGATCTGGCGCACGTCGCGTCCGTGGGCAACGCCGCCGGGACCGGGGCACTCATCGCGCTGCTCTCGCGGGCGTCCCGCATCGAGATTGAGGACGTTGTCCGACGCGTTGAGAAGATAGAAACCGCGGTTGAGCCAAGCTTCCAGGCGTACTTCGTGGACGCCCTGGCCATCCCGCACAAGACCGCGCCCCTTGCCAACCTGTCCAAAGCCGTGTCTCTGCCACCCCGTCCAGCCCCTGGCGACGCCACGGGCCCCACGCGGACCCGACGCCGAATCACCACCCACGCTGAGCCAACCGCCTGAGGAGTCCACAGATGACCGAAGACACCGCCCCCCGCCGGTCCGGCGGCAGACTCGCCCGCCAGGCCGCCCGCGCCGACCGGAGCACGGCCGCAGTCGTGCCGTACCTCACGCGCACGATGGCGCCGTTTGAAGTGGTGAGCGAGGAGGGCCTCGCGCTCATCGAGCACAACGCGGACACCATCCTTGAGCAGGTGGGCATCGACTTCCGCGGCGACCCCGACGCGCTGCGGCTCCTGAAGGACGCTGGCTGCGACGTCCAGGGTGAGCGCGTCCACTTCCCGCGCGGTCTGGCCCGCACGATCATCCAGAAGAGCGCGCCGCGCGTGTTCACGCAGTACGCGCGGAATCCCGCCCGCAACGTGCAGATTGGCGGCAACGCCACCGTCTTCGCCCCCAACTACGGCTCGCCCTTTGTGAGCGACCTCGACAACGGGCGCCGCTACGGGACAATCGAGGACTTCCGCAACCTCGTAAAGCTCACCTACATGAGCCCCAACCTCCACCACAGCGGCGGGACCATCTGCGAGCCGGTTGACCTGCCGGTGAACAAGCGCCACCTCGACATGGTGGATGCGCACATCCGCTACAGCGACAAGCCGTTCATGGGCTCCGTCACGGCCCCGCAGCGGGCGCGAGACTCGGTTGAGATGGCGCGCATCGTGTTTGGCAAGGAGTACCTCGAGGACCACACGGTGATCCTTGGGCTGGCCAACGCCAACTCGCCGCTGGTCTGGGACTCGGTGATGCTGGGTGCCGCGCGCGCCTACGCCGAAGCCAACCAGGCCGTCCTCGTCACGCCGTTCATCCTTGCCGGTGCCATGGCCCCGGTAACCGTGGCGGGCGCCGCCACGCAGACCCTCGCCGAGGCGATGGCCGGCATGGCGTTTGTCCAACTGGTCCGCCCGGGCGCACCGGTGATCTTTGGCTCGTTTGCGTCGTCAGTGTCGATGCAGTCGGGCGCGCCCACCTTCGGCACCCCGGAGCCCGCACTGGTCCTGTACACCGTGGCGGCGCTTGCCCGCAGGCTTGGCGTTCCGTTCCGCTCCGGCGGCTCGCTCTCGGCGTCAAAGATCGCCGACGCGCAGGCAGCCTACGAGTCCGCCAACACGCTCCAGCCCACCGTTCTGGGCGGCGTGAACTTTGTCCTCCACGCGGCTGGCTGGCTTGAGGGCGGGCTGACCGTGGGCTATGAGAAGTTCATCCTCGACGCCGACCAGTGCGGGATGATGGGTACCTTCGTGCGCGGCGTGGACCTCTCAGAGAACGGTCAGGCGCTCGACGCGATCATCGCCAACGGCCCTGGCAACCACTTCTTTGGCACTGCGCACACGCTGGCCAACTTTGAGACCGCGTTCTACCGGTCCGACACGGCCGACAACAACAGCTACGAGCAGTGGGCCGAAGACGGCCACATGGACTCGGCCATCCGCGCCAACGCCATCTGGAAGAAGATGCTCCGCGAGTATGAGGCACCCGCGCTGGACCCGGCCGTGGACGAGGCGCTCCGGGACTTCGTGGCCCAGCGCAAGGCGTCCATGCCGGACTCGGAGCTCTAGCAGATGGGCGCCTCGTCCACACCCGCTGCGCGGGCGGCGGCGCTCAAGCGGCTGACCCAGTTCCCTGTCCGTCTGGGCGTGGTGGCACACGCGGTCGCGGACGCCGACGAGGCCGCTGGTGGCCCGCCGGCCGGCGAATGGTCGGCCCGGGAGAACGTGGCCCACCTGGTGGCCGTGGAGCGCACGGTCTGGCAGGCCCGTCTTGACGGGTTGGCCGCGCTGCCGCCGGGCGAGGAGCCCGTGTGGGCGTGGACGGAGCCGGGGCCGGTGGAGGACCCCGACGTCGCCACGCTGGACGGGGCGCTTGCGGTGTTCGCCGCCGAGCGCGGCCGGACGCTCACGCGGCTCAACGCGCTTGACGACGCCGGCTGGGCTCGCACGGGCACGCACGCAACCTACGGTCCACTCGACGTGGCGGCGCTCCTGCGGATCGCCGCGAATCACGATGATGAGCACGTGACCAACATGACCAACGGGCGTGCGGTCAGCGCGTAACGGCACGGCGGCAAACTGGCCACGGTGATGCGAATTCGACACGGCAGGCCTATGGTGTGCGCGTGACCCACGTCCAGTCCATCGACAGAGCCTTCGCCATCCTGCAGGCCCTCAGCGATGGCCCGCTTGGCGTGACCGCACTCTCGCGGCGCGTGACGCTGCCGAAGTCCTCCACCTCGCGGCTGCTGGGAGCCCTGATTGACCAGGGAGCCGTAGAGCAGATGCCGAACGGCCGGTATGCCCTGGGCCCGGTCATGAGCCGCCTCGCCGCCGGGCCCCACCCGGGCCGGCACTTGGCGTTGGCTGCGCGGCCCCACCTCACAGCGATGGCCGAGGCGACCGGCGAGATCGCCACCATCGGGATCCCCAGCGGCCGCGAAGTCCTCTACATCGACCAGATTGGCGGCAGCCACGAGATCTCAGTTCGGGATTGGACGGGCGCCCGCAAGCCGATGCACCAGGTCTCGGGCGGGCAGGTCCTGCTGGCGACGCTGTCACCCGCCCAGTTGGCCGCCTATCTCACCACGCCGCTTGAGCGCTCGAGCATCGCCACCATCACTGATCCCAACGTGCTTCGGAGGCGGCTGCGCACCATCGTTGAAGACGGCTATGGCTGGGTGATTGGCGAGTACAGCGAGGGTCTGTCGTCCGTGGCCGCAGGCGTCGCTGACAAGGACGGGCACGTCGTCTGCGTGATCGGCCTCCATGGGCCGTCGTTTCGTTTCCCGCTCCCGGGTCGCAAGGCGGCGATTGGGCAGCTCGTCGCCGAGGGTGCGGCGCGGATGGCGCGCGACCTCCGCGACGCCCCCTGACCGCGGACGCCGACAACGTGTGTTGTTCCGGAATGCGGAACAACTCGCCGCAGGGATAGCACCCGAGAGAAGTAGCAGCGCACCCGCACGCACAACAGAGCAACGGGCGCGTGCGGCGGACCCGTACTGGGTGCACAAGCGGTTCCTAGAATCAGCCATCGGGCACCCGGCGCCAGGGGACCAGGCGTTGGAAGGCATGTCCGTCGCCAAGCGATCCGAGGTACAGGCCGATGCGTGAACTGCCCTCCCAGGCACGAGTTGTCATCGTGGGAGCCGGCATCGCCGGCAACGGCCTGGCGTGGCACCTGGCCCGCCTTGGCTGGCGCGACATCGTCCAGGTGGACAAGGGCCCGCTGCCCAACCCGGGCGGCTCCACCGGCCACGCGTCAAGCTTCACGTTCCCCGTGGAGTACTCGCGGCAGATGACCGAGTGGTGCCTCGACGGCATCGGCCAGTTCACAGATATGGGCGTGTTCACCAAGTGCGGCGGCATCGAGATTGCTCGAACCGAAGAGCGGATGCACGAGCTGCGCCGCCGCCTCTCCGCCGCCCACGCGTACGGCGTGGAGTCCGAGCTGCTGAGCCCGGCTGGCGTCAAGAAGCTGATGCCCTTCCTAGACGACACCAAGATCCTGGGCGGCTTCCACACGCCGATGGTGGGCGTCGTGGACCCGCTGCAGGCGGGCACGATCTGGCGCGAGCGGGCGGTTGAGATGGGCGCCCTGCAGACGTTCGCCAACACCGAGGTCCTGGGCGTTGACGTCGTCGGCGGCCGCATCAAGGGGCTCACCACCACGCGCGGCCACATCGCGGCCGACCTCGTCGTGGTCTGCGGCGGCGTCTGGAGCGCCAAGGTTGCCGCCATGGCGGGTGCCCGCATCCCGCTCACCCCGGCCGTCCACCAGATGATCGACGTGGGTCCGGTCCCGGAGTTTGAGGGGCTTGGCGCGCTGGAGTTCCCGGTCATCCGCGACATGGACGCCCGCATGTACGAGCGCCAGGCCGGCGGCGATCTGGAGATCGGCTCCTACGCCCACCGCTCCATCCTGGTCCCGGTGGAGGACATCCCGTCCAACGAGCAGGCGCTCCTCACCCCCACCGAGATGCCGTTCACCCAAGAGGACTTTGACGAGCACCTCGAGAAGGCGCTCGAGCTCTACCCGGCAATCGTCGGGAACGAGAAGGTGGGCATCAAGCACGCGATCAACGGCCTGATCTCGCTCACCGCGGACGGCATGCCGCTCATCGGCGAGACCCCCGAGGTCAAGGGGCTCATCGCGTGCTCGGCGATGTGGATCAAGGAGGCGCCAAGCCTCACCCGGATGCTGGCCGAGTGGATGACCGACGGGAAGCCCGAGATGGACCCGTCAAGCGCCAACATCGCCCGCTTCTACGACACGCAGAAGACGCCGTTCCACTACGAGTCCCGCGGCGCTGAGTGGTTCCCCAAGTTCTACGGCATCGTCCATCCAGGCGAGCAGTGGGACACAGACCGCGACGTCCGCCACGGCGCCGCCCACGCCCAGCATCAGGCGCTTGGCGCCGAGTTCGTGGAGATTGCCAGCTGGGAGCGCCCCGCCTGGTATCGGAGCAACGAGCACCTGCTGGCCAAGTACGCCGACCGCCTGATGGACCGCCACCACGAGTGGGACAGCCGCTGGTGGAGCCCCATCGCCAACGCAGAGCACCTTGCCCTGCGCGAGAGCGTGGGCCTGATTGAGAACCCGGCGTTTGCCGAGTGGGATGTCTCGGGCCCGGGCGCCCTCGCATGGCTGCAGCACATGGCCGTGGGCCAGATCGACGTCCCCGTTGGACGCATGGTCTACACCCAGCTCCTCAACGAGGCGGGCGGCATCAGGGCCGACATCATCGTGATGCGCCTCGGCCACGACTTCTTCCGGGTTGTGGACGCGGGCTTCGCCGGCCACGCCGACATGAAGTGGATGACCGACCACCTCCCCACGGACGGCTCGGTGAACTTCGCCGACGTCACCACGTCCTGGTCCATGATCGCGGTCTGGGGCCCCAACGCCCGCAAGGTGGTGGCCTCGGTCACCACGGACGACGTCTCCAACGAGGCCCTGCCGTACGGCAGCTGTCTGCCCATCGACATCAAGTCCGTCCGCGTGATCGCAACGCGCATCAGCTATGCGGGCGAGCTGGGCTGGGAGCTCCA
>CAIXZV010000074.1 GCA_903924005.1 uncultured Chloroflexota bacterium
CACCGGTCACGGCACCGGTCACGGCACCATCGGCCTGACGTGGCGGGGGCGGCGGTGGCGGAGGCGCAACGGTAGTGAAGGGTTGCAGCGGGGGCGCCGACGGCGTTGGCAACGGGGACGGCTTGCCGGCGGAGCGCGATGGAGACGTCCCGGCCGAGGCGGGCGATCCGTCGTCGTGGCGCGCCGGTGCCGCTTCCCGACGCGCCCAATCCTGAAACGCGGGGCACACCGGGAACGCAGTGGACAGGCAGTAGGCGTCTTGGTGCGCCAGCGCTCGAGGCGCGGGCGTCTGTTCCGCAAAACAGCGGTGCTTGTGATCGGGCGCAGTTGAACGCGCGTCGCGATCGTCGTCAAACGCAACAAACGGGCACGCGGGAGCGCCGTCGGGGATCGGCAGGCCTCGATCGCTCATCGGGCGGATCATACCCGGCCCGGCCACGCCGCTTGGGCGCGGGCGCCACCGTGACGCAACCGGACTGCACGCCAGCGGCCCGTGGACCGCCCGCCGGGCGGCGGGCTACGCTCCCCAGCCTGATGGATACCGACACGACGCACGACCCCGGGAGATCCGCGCCCGAGGCTGACGCCCGCGTCCGGGTGCTGCTCGTGGACGGGGATCCGGCCCGCGTGGGGGCCATCGCCCACATCCTAGGTGAGGCGGGCATCGAGGTGGTGACCGCGTATCGCGGCGCGACCGCCCTCGCGAGGCTCGCCGACGAGACGCCCGACCTGATTGTGGTTGGCGACGGGCTGGGCGACGGCCCAGCGGTGGAGCTCATCCCACGCCTTCTGGGCAGGACCCGTGTGCCCATCCTGGCCCTCGCCGCGCACCTTGACGACCGGCTGGTGGTGCCGCTGCTTGACGCGGGCGCCGACGACGTCATCCCGGCAGCCTCGCGGGCGCCTGCGCTGCTCGCCAGGATCCGCGCGCTGCTTCGGCGCACGGTGCCCGCGACGCCACCGTCTACGGGCCCGCTTCCTGACGGTCTGCGTGTGGACCCCGGGCGCCACGAGGCCTTTGTGCGCGAGCAGCAGTTGACCCTCACGCCAACGGAGTTCGAACTGCTGGTGCTGCTCGCCCTGCGCCGAGGCGACGTCGTGGATCACCGGACCCTGCTGCGCGCGGTGTGGCCCGGCCGGCCTGACGCGGATCCGGACCTCCTGCGCGCCCACCTGACGCACCTCAACGCGAAGCTCATCGGGGCCGGGCACCCCGGGCTGCGCAACGTGCGCTCCACCGGCTATGCGCTCCGTGTGGCCGGCGGCGATCCCATCCGGTCCTGATCCCGCAGCCGGAACTCACACCGGCCGCAACCATTTCGGACCCGTTCCTCCCGACTTCCTCCCTGTCCGCGCCCGGACGCCGCCCATATGGTCCTCATCTCGGCGGCGGTGGATCGCCAAGCAGGACTGAGAAGGAGCTTCCGATGGCCTCCGCGCCAAGCACGCCCGTGGCCACCTCCGGCGAAATGAAGAGAACGCTCAGCCTGACGGGGCTCACCATCAACGCCATGGCGCTGATTGCGCCAGGCGCCTTCCTCTGGACCACCTTCCAGTCGCAGACGCTCCAGACAAGCGCTGGCAGCACAACGGCCATGGACATGGTGCCGGGCCTGCTCTTCGCCCTCCTGCTGGCCTTCCTGACCGCGCTCTCATACTCCGAGCTGGCCAACCTGTACACCGACGCCGGCGCGGGATCGTCGTACTACTTCGCAGAGGCCGCGTTTCTGGAGCGTGAAGAGGCGTTCCACTACAAGTTCGCCCGCCTCGCCAAGTTCATCGTGGGCTGGGTGTCGCACCTCTACTACTGGATCTACCCGGGGATCATGGTGGCGTTCACCGGCGTCCTGGTCGTCTACATCGTCGGCCTGTTCGGCATCACGCTCTCGACGCCGTTTGAGGTTGTCGTCGCGCTGATCTTCGCCGCGCTGACGGGGGCCATCGCGTTCCGGGGCATCTCCGGATCCACCATGACCGCGGTGGTCATCAACGTGATCCAGCTGACCGCACTGGTGGTGTTCTCGCTGCTGGCGCTGCTGTACCGCTTCACGCACCCCGACGCCGGCTACCTCCATGACGGCATCACGTCGGTGGTGCTGCCGCACAGCATGACCAACGTGCTGTTCCAGGGGACCATCGCCATCCTGCTGCTGGTGGGCTTTGAGTCCGTCACTGCCCTTGGCGCCGAGGCGATCAACCCAAAGCGCGACGTCCGCCGCGCGGTCCTGCTTTCTCTCGCGATCCAGGGCGGCATCGCCTATCTGCTTGAGTACGTGTCCACCAACCTGTTCGCGAACACCAGCGTCACGGCCACGGTCACGGCCGCGGACGGCACCACCTCCACGGTTGCTGGCTATGCGGCTGCGGCATCGTCGGGCGCGCCCATCGGCGACATGGTCCGGTTCATCGGCGACAACATGCTGGGCGGCACGGGTCTGCCCCTTGCGCTGATCCTGGCGGCCACGGTGCTGGTCGCGCTGGTTGGCACCACGCTCGCCTGTCTCAACACCGGCGTCCGCATCACCTACGTCATGGGCCGCGACAAGGAGGTCCCGGGGCTCCTGGGCCTGCTCCACGGCAAGTACGCCACCCCGCACTACGGCGTCCTGGCATTGGCCGCGGTGTCGGGCCTGATCGGCGCCTATGGCGTCCTGTCAGCCGACACGCTGCTCCAGACCATCCTCGCGTCCAACGTCGGCACGTTCCTCGTCTACGGCATGACCAACCTGATCGTCGTGATCGCCTTCTGGCACCGCGCGGAGCGGAGCGTCATGCGCCACATCCTGGTGCCGGTGCTGGGCGTGTTTGCCAACCTTGCGATGCTGGCCGCGGTTGTTGGCCTGAGCATCGGCTCGGGCGGCTCCACGCAGACCGACACCCTGATCGCGCTCGGCTTTGACGCCGTGTGGATCGCGGTGGGCGCCGCGTGGCTCCTTGCCAACTCGCGTGCCACAAACCGCAGCATGCTGGTTCAGGCGTCACCCGCCAAGGCCAGCGGCGTCTGAACAAGAATTCCTGACCACGCAGCCGCCGCTTCAGCCAACCGTTGGCCGGCTCATCGTTCTCGGCGGCCGTCGG
>CAIXZV010000075.1 GCA_903924005.1 uncultured Chloroflexota bacterium
CGGACAGGTTGACCCGGATGGGCACCGCAACGGTGCCGTCGGAGTCTGCGGTGGCGGTCGCCATGAAGGCGGAAATCGCCGCGCCCAGATTGCCCGTCGTCAACGTTGTTGGCGCCGTGATTGGCCCGGTGCTCGTCCAGTCGCAGACGCCGTCGTTGCCCGCGTCCACGCAGACGGTGGTGGCGGCCACGCCCAGCGACCCGACGATCACGTCGAGCGTCGCAGATGAGTACCCGGTCCTGGCGAGCCGGGCGTTGAACACATGGTTCCCGCTGGTCCCATACGCGAAGTGCTGGCCATACTGCAGCCAGTAGGAGGCACCGGCCGCCTGCGCGGCGGGCAATGTCAAGCGCGAGTGCGTCGCGTCCGTCTTCTCTGCGATGAAGAACGCGACAGGGTTCATGTACGCGCCCGGTGAGGTCGATCCGCTCGCGACCTGGTAGTCAATCCTGATGCGACCGTAGCCGCCGGCGCCGCCCGATCCAGATGCGCACTGACCCCCGCAACGGCCCGACGCGCCACCCGCGGCGGTCATGAGTGTTGCGCCGAGCGTCGCGTTCTGGGATCGAACCAGGACACTTCCGCCTGCTCCGCCTCCTCCACCGCCGCTACCTTCGCTTCCCCCATTGTCTCCAGCGGTCCCGGCACCACCCGCGTTGCCGTTGGCGGCCAGGGACCCGTTCATCGTAAAGGTGCGGGCCGCGATCAAGACGATCCCGCCGCCGCGACCTCCGGCCCCGGATACGGAGCCGCTGCTCATGTTGGCCTCGCCACCACCGCTGCCGCCACCACCGCCAAGCGTCATGGCCGTGAGGTCGGTGGCCGAGGAAACGACCCCCCCAGTTCCACCGCCGCTCGTCGTATATCGAGTGGCCCCATTGGCACCAGCAGCCCCGTTGCCGCCTCCGCCGCCGCCGTCGCCACCCTCATTCCCGATCCCACCGCCACCGCCATTGCCATTGGCCGCAGTCGAGTAGGCACCGCTGGCGCCTCCGGTTCCTTCTCCCTGCTTTCCTGCCTCGCCGTTGCCTGGCGCGCGGCCTGTTGAAGATGTACCGCCGAGGAAGCCCAGACCTGTCGTAGTTACGACGCCACCCGAAGCCACGGTGAACGTACCTTGTACGAGGAACGCGAGGATGCCGCCGGTTGACCCATCCCACACGGGCGCCGTCAAAACGCCGCCCGAGTTGACTGACACGGAGGAGTACTGGGGGCAACAAGACGATCTGGGCGACGCCGGTCGTTCCGTAGCTTCCCGTTAGTGGCGACGATAGCGTTGCGGTGTACCCGGCGACGTTCTTGAGTTGCGCGAATTCCCACTGTCCGGGGTTCGAGCCGCCGCGCATTTGGATGATCAGGACCTGATCACCGGTGGCGAAACCAGCTGGGTTGGCCAGCGTTGCCACGGTGCCCGAGGCAACGACAGTCGACCGAGGGGCGTTTGGCGTGAGTGTCTGACCTGTGGATACGGTGAGGGCTCCGTCGTGCCCGTCTCCGAAGGCGGCGCCGCCAGGCGCCCCGGCCGCCATACCCGCAGGCAGCCCCTGCCCGGTGCCGAGCGGGGGCGGAGTCCGCGTCACGTCATAGACGTAGAGCGGCTCGACCTCGGTCGGGTCGGTGTCGATCCCGGTCGCGAAGGTCACCTGGTCGTACTGGGCGTGCGCCCCCGGGACCCAGACAGTCTTGTCCCACGGCCGGTCGGTGATCGGCTTGGAGATCGCCCCATCGGTCAGCAGCGCGACGGTGCCTGTGACGTGCAGCGTCTTGGTCGGCGCCGCCGGGTCGCTCGTGCGGATCTGGATGTCCGCCGTGTATGAGCCCAGCGACAGAGCGCTCGTGTCGAGCGCCAGCGTGTACGTCGTCGCGTCCGACGGGCCGATCGCGCGCAGGCTGCCGCCGGCAACGGAGCCACCGACGGGCAGCGCGATGTACGCGAGCAGGCTGTCGAGTCCGGTGTCCGAGATCACGATGTCGTGCTTGACGAGGGTCCCCTGAGTGACTGTGCCGAAGTCCCAGGAGCCGTCGCCGACTACCGACGCTGTCGGCCGCGGGTCGGCGGCAAGCGAGGCCAGCGGCCGCGCCGCCGAGTCCACGATGTTGCCGTCGCGGTCCGTCCAATAGGCGACCATGAGGTTGTCGCCGGACGGGTGGTACGCGGCGCTGAAGTCGGCCGTGGACCACGACACGGGCACCACCGATGGGCCGGACGGGGCGCTGCTTGGGATGTCGAGGTGGCGGACGATGACGCCGTCCGACAGGAAGTCCACGTAGATGTGGCCGCCCGTGATCGCGATCGGCGCTGGGTTCGCGAGTACGAGGTCAGTCGCGTTGGCGCCCAGCGCAAGAGGCCCCCTCGCGACGATGGAGGCGCCCACGTCGTCGAGCATGTCGGCGGCGTTGAGCGCCAGTGAGTCAGTCAGCGACGCCATCGGCGTCTGCGTGATGAAGCGGTGGCTGCCCTGCGGGTCCGAGTAACTCACCACGATGAGCGGCGGCGTGAATGTCGGGCTGTTGACGGTGTACTGGAACGTGTCGCGGGCTGTCTGGGCCGCGACGGTGAAGGAGGCGCCCGACGCGAGCGTCGCGAGGTCCATCGCGGCCGAGC